>JANOXZ010000356.1:0-6905 GCA_031418695.1 Synechococcales cyanobacterium VAR_35_metabat_10 | reverse complement strand
TGAAAGTGCCACATATGAATATGGCGAAGATGAATTTTCCTGGAAATCAAAAATCAGAAAAAAGCCAAAACTACAACTCCAAAAAGAAATACAAGACATTCCGAAAGTCCAAGAGCCACCCAAGATTATTTTATCGCCTTACCCACAATCATTGAATCCATCGCAGTCTTTATGGATACCGAATAAAGCATTTTCTCCAGTGTTGGATAATCCACCGCAACAGAATGAAGAAGTAGATGAATTTGAAAAAATGCACGAAGAAAATTGGCTTATTTGGTGTGACTTTTTAAATAGTACTTTTGGAGAACTAAATATTTATTTACCTGCTTGCTATGCTATCAAGGATGATAACAATTTATATTTGGAAATTGAAAAATGCTCGGAAGATAGCATTGATTTAAACAATTTAGCTTTTCTTTACTAAAAAATGAGGCTTGGAAGTGGAAAAAGTGTTACTGAAGTGATCGGAAAAATTAAACTGCTAAAGACTTCTCGTACAAACCAATTGTGGTGATTGAGATAAGGTAGTAAAATGGGGCATGGATACGGCTGGCAAAACCATAGTTGGCGAAGCTACCAAAGGAGTTATCAAGCTTACCCTGCAACTATTGGGAATCCCGCTACCATAGTCTAGAATTTAATCAGATTGATACAAATACCGAAGAGGTCAGCATGGACACAGCATTTCCTGAAGTTTTTGAACTAACTGTCCCAGAAAAATTACAGCTTCTTGAAGATTTATGGGACAGCATAGCCTTGAACCCAGAGCAAATTCCGGTGTTGGATTGGCAAAAGGAAGAACTTTCCAAGCGAAAAGCTGCCCATTTGCAAAATCCCGATGCAGGAAGTTCATGGGAAGCCGCTAAAGAACGAATTCGTCAGGGTTAGCATGAGCAATTTTATTATTCTGCCCGAAGCCGAGGATGATGTTGCCCAAGCTTATACCTGGTATGAAAACCAAGAACTTGGTTTGGGCGAAGAGTTTCTTCGCTGTGTAGATGCTTGTATTCAGTTTATTCTACGAAACCAAGAAATGTATCCGATCGCTCACCAAAACTATCGAAGAGCCATGATTCGGCGGTTTCCATATGTTCTTTTTTATGAGTATTCGGGTTCTATGATTACGGTCTATGCTGTTTTCCACTGCTCTCAAGATCCTCAGAAGTGGCGTAATCGATTGTTTTAGATTTATTTTCTAGTGGTATCATCAAAGTGGTAGTGGTAATTCAATAGCTGTATACCAATAAGGGAAAAACCATGATACCTACTAGCGTCGAATCATCTAATCAAGAACTAGAAACCATCGAACACCTGATTCCGGGAGCTGCTCGGATGATGCTAGCCGCATTCCCCGCCCATATCCAGCAATCCTTTGAACGCAGAGCCAAAGAAATTGACTATCCCATAGAAGCTGTATTAGAAATGGCGATCGCAGGTTTCCTCGATGGCGAAGCACTAAGCTTTGTCGATTGCCAGCCTCGATATTAATCATATTTTTACCACATGGAGGCAGAAATGACATCGATCGAAGCCATCAAACTAAACTCTGAGCAATTACAGAAAGTAGCAGACTTTATTGATTTTTTGAAATTCGGCGATCAACACCATCGCCAGATTAATCTCGATCCCACGCAACTAGCAACTATATTTACGGAATTCTCTGAAGAAGATCGCGCTTTTGCAGAGGTGGGAATGAGCGACTATGCCGCAATGCTTGCTTAAGAAGATGAATTATGAAATTGGCATCATTTTTATCCGATTTATCGGTACCTATGCAGACTATGACAAAGTAGATGCAGAAACTATTTGAGGTAATTATGTATAGCTTACAACCCATGAGAAACCGCGAAGATCATCAAGCTGCCTTGAAAGAAATAGAAAGATTGTTTAATGCTGAACAAGGAACCCCAGAATTTGATCAACTAGATATCTTAGTTACATTGGTTGAAGCATACGAAGACAAACACGAACCAATTTTTCCGCCAGAGCCGATAGCAGCAATTCTTTATTACTTAGAAAGTCGAGGAGCCGCCCGATGACAAGATCTCTTCAGCAGTTAAATTCAAGGTGATATCCTGAAACTGAAGTCGATCGATTCCCCGATAAACTTGCTCCTGATAACCAGTAGGAGTCAAAGTTAACACCAGAATTTCTTGCACCTGTGGATCGATAATCCAATATACCGGAATATTTCGTGATTGGTACTGCGATCGCTTCGCAATATAATCCCTGTCTCGTTGCAAATCTCCAGGACTAACTACTTCCACCACCAAATCTGGTGGTAATATGCTTAACCTGATCGTGTTGCGAGAACGCAACTGTTCAATATGCTCTTCTTTAATAATTGTCAAATCTGGATAACGATTGCGCGGTTCCCCTTCCACCTCTAGCTCCAGACCATTTCCTCGCACTCGTAAATGACCAAAAATCGGCAAAAAGAAAGCAAACAAAAAATTGGCAATGCCAATATTAAACCCTGACTCTGGTGGCACCTCAACTAATTCCCAATTAAATAATTCATATAATTGATCGCTGTTGTCCTCATAAGCTAAATAATCCTCAAAAGACTCAAAGCGAGGATTTTCAAAGACTGTGACTGATAAAGTCATAAAACATACACTCCTTTAAATAGTTAAAATTTGGCTAGTTATAAGCTGTTTTTTAATATTTTCAACGTTGTTGATCACTTGCAGCGAAAATAGAGCTATCGACATACTAACCCAAAAATATCTATAATTGTTTAACCATTAGGCGCAGAGATTATGTATCAAAGTCATCCGCCCAAATCTGCGGCAGAAACCCTGCCGACTATGTATGATCTGCCTAGCGAAAATGCAGAGGAGATGGGCTTGCCAGACGAATTTCATGACTTTCAGCCCGATCTGCTGCGAGAAACTTGTCTACCACCTGCGGTTGATGAGTATTTCATTGGGGTCGATCTTAATCTTTACTACGACACCAAACATACCGGCTGGTATAAACGACCAGATTGGTTTTTGGTGCTTGATGTGCCAGCCAGTAAATCTCAACAGGATCTACGGCTAAGCTACGTTGTGTGGCAAGAAGGAACTGCACCATTTCTGATGGTGGAGCTATTATCGCCAGGAACCGAGGCCGAAGATTTAGGGCAAACATTACGAGTAATAGGCAAGCCGCCAACCAAGTGGCAGGTGTATGAACAGGCCTTAAGAGTTCCCTATTATGTGGTGTTCGATAGATATACTAATCAATTTCGAGTCTTTTGTTTGCAAGGTGCTCGTTATGCTGAAGTAAGCATAACAGGACAAGGGTTTTGGTTTCCTGAGTTGGAGTTAGGACTAGGAGTTTGGCAAGGAATTTACGCTGAAGTTGAAGGTTTATGGTTGCGCTGGTATGACAGCGCTGGAAACTGGGTGCCGACTATGAAAGATCGAGTCATTCAAGAAAGTCAGCGTGCTGACGAAGAAAGTCGCCGAGCCGATCGAGAACAACAGCGAGCAGAAATGTTAGCTGTGAAGTTGCGAGAACTAGGCATTGATTCGGAATTGTAAGATCGAGATTAATCAAAAGACCCGATCGCCTCTGCACACCAAGCCAACCATTCCGTCTCTAGCCGGATACCCTTGCGCAGAGTCAGGTACTGATAACGACGATTTACATCGAGCTGACAATCATCCGAAAAAAACCGTTGCTCGATCGACTTATAGGTATCCAACAGCTCTTGGTGCTGCGATCGATGATGCTCCAACTCACTCAAAATCACCGCTGGATCCACCAAGTCCCCCGCAAATAATTTCACCAACAAGTCATCTTTAATTGCTGCTACCGTCGATGGTCGAGCAATCCATTCCCGCAGATAATCATTTCCCGCCTCGGTGACTTCATAGATTTTTTTATCGGGGCGGTTGCTCTGCTGTACCACCAGGGCTGAAATATAAGCTTCTTCTTCTAGCTTGGTCAACTCCCGATAGATCTGTTGGTGACTGGCACTCCAAAAGAAGCCTACCGTGCCGTCAAATTTTTTGGCTAGGTCATAGCCACTGCAAGGGGCTTCGTGTAATGCCGTCAAAAGGGCGTGGGATAAAGCCATGGAAAGTTCGATCGATAAGCCAACCTCCAAATTATGACATCCCGAGTTCACATTGATGGTTGACATATTCAACTAAGTGCATATAGAATCGCATTATGCACTTAGTTGAATATTAAATCTTTTGCAATTATTAGGAGTCCTTTCATGCTGAATATCCTCAAACCTTGTCAATCCAAATCCCCACAAGGCATTAACTGGCGAGAAATGGGCAAAGCCTACCAAGTATTCATGCGCGATCCCGCCAAAGGAATTCTGCACATCCTCGCCGCTGGTCGCCACAGTTATTGGCAGAAATTAGTAATTGCCAGACTGCGCTGTCAAGCCAAGCTCATTGCCGATAAAGAAGTCTCGATCGACTTAAACAGTCTCAGTCAACTTCCTGCCGATACCTTGGGTGGGGCCTATGCTCGGCACATGTTTGCCCAAGGTTTTACGGCCGATTCTTTTATCGATAACGACCAAGACACGGTGTTTGACAAAAGGCTGGGAATTGCCCACGACGTGCAACACATTATGACTGGCTTCGATAGTTCGCCGATCGGTGAATTTGGTCTGGCCGCCTTTATGCTGGTGCAGTATCGAGATTTGTTAAACGTATTTGTGCTTTCTTGGGTACCCTGGTCGATGATCGGCAATATTCGTTGGATTCCCAGGCTTACTGCGGCTCTGTGGCGCGGATTCATCGGAGGCTGGCGGAGTCAACCCCTAGCAGCCTATCCTTTTGAAGACAATTGGCATAAGTCGCTCTTAGAAGTTCGCCAAGAACTACAAATTCCGCAGACCAAATAGATCTATGCTTTACTGCGACGTTGATCTTTTCTTGATTTACCTGTCGGGCAAGCGCTTCGGATTAATCCGCTTCTCGACAGGTGTACCCATTGCTTTCACTCCGCTCGATCAATTTAGAGTTCTGAGAATTTAGTTTTTCACTACAAATTATAAAATCTCTGTATTTTAAATCCTCACAGGATTAAATTACAGTAGATCTGGGGGATCACAGTGTACTCTCAAAAAATGATGAGAACAAAATATATTCTGTAGCCGATCAAACACCTTTAAACAAACCATTATTCGCCAATATCTCTTAGTAATCTACAATACGTTCTATAGATTAATGATAATTGCAGCAAGTGTGCTAAATTTTACTATTCTTCCTATGGAAGATAAGCATTTTTGGGATTAGTGAAAAAGTTTTTCACCCTTGCTCAGCAAGGCTTTCGGCGGGGATCACAAAGAAAAATTGCCAAAATCTATTTTCTTTGTTAAGATGTCTTTACAAGTAGTTCTTTTAGTACATGCTGAATCTATCCAAGGAGGCATAAAACATGCTACATCGCTCATTTCAATCATTTCATTGTTTTGGCTGCTGATTGAACTCTTGCATCCAATTTTCCACAACTGCATAGCTAACTTATATCTGAGTATGTACTTTACTCAGATTTGTTTTGGAACATACGACAGCAAATTGCGCTGTATTCCTTAACGGTTGTCAATGCTTTTTGTAACCCTAACTTAACCAATAGGGATGGACTTTAATGCCGAAAACAGATAACCAGATAATCTCACTTGAATAAATGGGGAGTCGAATCGTGGATCTTAAAAATAAAACGGTGCTAGTTACTGGTGCTTCGCGAGGCATTGGCCGCGCGATAGCCATCGAACTGGCTCAAAGTGGCATCAGCAGACTGATTGCCGTCGCCCGGAATCGGGATAATCTCGTTGATCTGTCCAGAGAAATCTGGCATATCAACCCTTATGTTGAGGTGATTGTTGTGCCATTGGATTTAACCTTGCCGATCGAGGTCAATACCGCGATCGCCAAAACTTGGCGGGATCATGGGCCAATTCACATCTTGGTGAACTGTGCCGGGGTGGCCAACCAAAAGCCATTCTTACAAACCCGATTCCCAGAAGTGCAGGAAGAAATTTCTCTCAACCTGTTGGGACTCTATGCCATGACTCGCTGTGTGGCAAGACGAATGGTTTCCCAAAGAGAAGGGACGATCGTCAATGTTTCTAGCCTCATGGGCAAGGTAGCTGCGCCGACCATGGCAACTTACTCGGCAACCAAGTTCGCCATTTTGGGCTTTAGTCATGCTCTACGCAACGAATTAGCCGCCGATAACATTCAAGTCGTAACCTTCTTGCCCACCTTAACTGATACCGATATGGTGCGGGATCTGAAACAATTCCGCTGGGTGATGGCCATGACTCCGCAAAGGGTCGCCAAAACCTTGGTCAAGGGTCTTCGCAAGGATAAGACAGAGATTTTGGTAGGCTGGCAGAGCTATCTGGCAGTTTTCTGCCAAAACATCGCTCCTTGGTTGATGGATCGCATTGTAATGCTATCAATGTCTTCGGCTTAGTGCTGGCAGATTAACCTACCTCACATTCCTAGTGATCGCTCTGGTAACTTGCCAGAGCGATTTTTTTATAACCAGAAAGGATCCCATCGACCAAGAAGCTTTTATAAAACTTGTTCTAATTTGGTAGCCTGGGCAACTACAATGTTGCTATTAAAAGATTTTGGATCTACTCATGACTATTTCGATGTATCAAGCTTCGCTACCGGGATTAATTCGCTCTTTAGGCAACCTAGCAGCTATTTTAGTCAAGGCCGATGCTCATGCTACCGCTAAAAAAATTGATCCCACCGTGCTAATTAATAGTCGCTTATCACCCGATATGTTGCCCCTCAGCAAGCAGGTGCAAATTTCTTCAGATGTTGCCCGCCGAGGTGTGGCTAGACTGGCTGGTGTAGAGGCTCCAGCCATGGAAGATAACGAAACTACTTTCCCAGAGCTGATTGCCAGGTTAGAAAAGACGATCGATTACC
>JANOXZ010000355.1:0-9220 GCA_031418695.1 Synechococcales cyanobacterium VAR_35_metabat_10 | reverse complement strand
ACCGGGCTTAAATGCAAAGCCAAAATTGTCATCTTCGATGAGTTTTGTCCAATTTCCGCCATTGTTGGTTGAGACCTCTAAGGTATTTGGATCGTAATCATTCGCCCGATCAGTTGTGCCATCAACCAAGTTGAACTTTGCCCAACTCCATTTGTAATCACTGTTCTTATCTACCGAAACTGTCCAGGAAGCAAAATCGCCTTCAATTTTGTCACCGTTAGAAACTACTGAAATCTTCTGTACATCATCGTCTAGGATCAAGGCGTTACCAACCACTGCACCACCACCAAATCCGGTCACGGGAGTAGCCGTGAGGGTGAAGTTTTCGCGATCGGTGAAAATATTTCCTGGTGCTAAGTTAGCATCAACAACATTATCGTCAACTGTTTTGACTTTTACATATAAACAGTCAGTACCTGGCTCAAAACTAATCTCACTGCCATTAGTAAAAGACTGATAGTTGATACCGTCTGTAGAGTATTGCAGACCATCTAACAGGTAATCATCGGGCGCAATAGCGGTACCATTTCCCACGGTGAGCTTTAGCTTATTTCCTTTGTAAGCTGCGCAGCTAGTGCTGATCGTAAATATGGCATCTTGTCCTTCCTTAACTGAAAAATCTTTGATTTCTAAGGTTGGTAGGTTCAAAGGTTTTTTGTTCACTGTGTTATCTCCACAAAATTTATCGATATGTATCAACGATCGCACCCAACCGGGTATCCAGAGAATTATAGTGACATACCAGGTCAGTAATTAACAACCACAATATATATTCGATCTTCGCCTGCAACATAAGTTAATACAGCGAAAGTGCCACTTCAAGAGCTTTGCGGTGTAAGCTAATCAAAATTTGGGTCTAAATTTTCAGCCAAAAAACCCATGAGAAATATAGTTAGCAGATCAGCAAATTGGCTGAATACACTGCGCAATTCACGCAAAAAAAAGCCAGCATTTTAGCGCTGGCTTTATCCCAAAATTGACATGCCTAAGAATTCAATTCTCCAGGTTTAATCATGATCTGTTTGCTCTTGCCTCGGCGTTCGATCGTTAGATTTAATCTTTTGCTGACTTGGCTATTTTCCACCAAGGTTTGCAGTTCTTCGGAGCTGGCAACTGGCGTACCATCTACATCTAAAATCACATCACCGCGTCGCATTCCAGCGCTGGCTGCGGCAGTATTTGGTAACACTCGTACTACCAAAACTCCATTTACTTCTGGTACCCGAAAAGCCGAGTTGGGGTCGGTATTGTTTTCGATCGCCAACTGAGGTGTCACCGTAGCCATTTGGATTCCTAAATAGGGATGAGATACTTTCTCGCCCTTGGCTAACTGTATCGAAATGGTATTGGCCTTGTCGATCGGAATCGCAAACCCAATACCAGTAGCATCTGCCCGAATGGCAGTGTTAATGCCAATTACTTCGCCTTGACCGTTTAACAATGGCCCACCAGAGTTGCCAGGATTAATTGCTGCATCGGTTTGAATGAACTCAATCCGCTTATCACCCATGCCGATCATGGCGCTGGAGCGTTTTAGAGTGCTGACTATCCCCAAAGTTACGGTGTTGTCTAAGCCTAAAGGGTTGCCTACTGCGATCGCCCAGTCTCCGACCTGCACATCATCCGATTTACCCAAGGGTGCCACTGGCAAATTTTTGGCTCCGCTGATTTTGACTACGGCTAAATCGGTGACAGGATCTACACCTTGGACTTTGCCATCAAAAGTACGACCGTCTTTGAGAGTAACAGTTACTCGATCGGCTTCGTTCACCACATGGGCGTTGGTCAGCAAAATACCTTGGCTATCAATAATAAAACCAGATCCTTGACCACGCATTTTTTGCTGTTGGGGCTGCATGGGCATCCCAAACATAAAGTCTTCCAAGGCTGGGTCGATCTTCTGATTCACTGTTTTTTCAGTATCGATCCGCACCACTGCCGCACCAACTTTGCGTACTGCCGCTGCAACAAAGCTACTGCCGTCATTGCTGGTGGTTTTAATTAAGGTGCTAAGCGGTGGGCTAGGCTGCGATAAGCTCGGTGCTGCTGGGCTGGGCAGGACAGGTACTTCGGCAGCAGCAGGTGGCACCCACCAGAAGCAGATGGTACAAAGCAAAGCTGTAAAGAAACGAGTCAATCGGGAAATATTCATGGGGATGTCTGTTGCTCGAATGTCTTTTTTAATTTTGACTAATTTTGCTGATAGGGGTGGACAAGACACCTTACCATTCAGCACTTTTTTAGCGCTGTATTAAATTCTAGCGGCAAAATTCTTCCGTTCCCAGCTTCTGAAATTAACATTCGGGATATACGACTTTTAGAGTGTAGCCAACCTCACCTTTTTTTCTGGGAGGTCTGGCATGATTGTAAATGTCGAACCAACCAAACAGGTTTAAAGAAATGAACTTTTCCATCCAATCTCTCTACAACTGGTATCGCGGTCTGTTACAAAATCCGAAGTATCGTTGGTGGGTAGTCTTGGCATCTGTGGCTTATATCGTTAGTCCGATCGACATTTCACCGGATGTTTTCCCGGTTGTCGGCTGGATCGATGACAGCATTGTGATTGGTCTTTTAGTTGCTGAGCTGTCTCAAGTAGTCAGTGCGAAGCTGAAAGAGCGCAGTACCAGAGTGAATGATGATACGACTAAGACCGGCGGTACACCCGAGCCGATCGATATCAACGCTGTTCAGCTCGACTAGTTTTGTCCGAAGGCAAAGATATTTTATTTCAATGGCGATCTGCTATTAGCAGGTCGCTATTTTGTTGTTTGTTGATAGACTGGCAAGACCTTTAATACTTTATTCATGCTGTCTGCTGCGATTACCACTGCTGCCCAAGCTTTAACTGAAGATGCTTCAATTGCCCAGCTCGATCGGCTGAAATTTCAATCTATCTCTAGTCAGGGTCAAGAGATTTCCACTAGCTATGTGCGTTTGGGAAGTGGTGGCACACCGATTTTGTTGTTGCATGGGTTTGATAGTTCGGTGATGGAATGGCGCAGGTTGCAGCCGTTGTTGGCTGAGGGCTGTGAGACTTGGGCGGTGGATTTGTTGGGGTTTGGGTTTACAGAGAGGGCTACGGGCTTGAATTTTAGCCCAGCGAGTATTCGTGAGCATTTGCATAGCTTTTGGCAGACGATGATTCAACGACCGATGGTGATTGTGGGGGCTTCGATGGGTGGGGCGGCGGCGATCGATTTTGCGCTCAAATATCCACAGGCTGTACAGAAGCTGGTGCTGATTGACAGTGCTGGTTTGCAGCAACCGCCGAAAATTGGCAAGTTTATGTTTCCGCCGCTCGATCGGCTGGCGACGAGTTTTTTGAGTAATCCTAAGATTCGGCAAGGTGTAAGTAAGGCGGCTTATTTTGATGGAGTGTGGGCAAGTGAGGATGCGCGAGTCTGTGCGGCATTGCATTTACAGTGCGATCAGTGGCGGGAGGCGTTGATTGGTTTTACTAAGAGTGGAGGCTACGGGGATTTTGGTGATCAGTTGAGTCAGATTTCTCAGCCTGCGTTGATTTTGTGGGGACGGCAGGATCAAATCTTGGGGGTGAAGGATGCCGATCGATTCCAGCAGCTATTGCCAAGAGGTGAACTGGTATGGGTAGAAAATTGTGGCCATGTGCCTCATTTGGAGCAGCCCCAGGTTACAGCAGAGCTGATTCGGAGTTTCTAAAATTCCCAAGACTATTGTGAGGGGATGCAGCTCATCGCTTTGTCAAACAGACTCTACGCTTACGCTATAATAGGGCGCATGTTAGGTTAACCAGATGGTAAAGGTATGACCAATCTACAGATTCAAAGTGAATTATCATCTGTAAAAGTAGATCTTTCTGCATTGATGATTTTGCCTGAAATGAGTGAAGATCAATTTTATGAGTTTTGTCGGAGCAATGCAGATTTGCGGATTGAGCGTTCTGCTCAAGGAGAAGTAATTGTAATGCCGCCGACTTTTGCGGATACCGGAAATCGGAATAACAAACTGAGTTATCAGGTGACTCGCTGGGCAGAGGAAAATGAAACTGGAGAGGTTTTTGATTCTAGCGCGGGGTTTACGCTGCCTAATGGAGCAACCCGATCGCCAGATGTTTCTTGGATTCAGCTCGATCGATGGAATGCTTTAACCGACGAACAACAGGCTTCTTTTGCACCGATCTGTCCTGATTTTGTAATAGAACTGCGTTCTGGTAGTGATACCCTCAAAGGCTTGCAAGAAAAAATGCGAGAGTATATTGAAAATGGCGTGGCCTTGGGATTGTTAATCGATCGAAAAAAGAAAAACGTTTATTGCTATCGTGCTGATGGTTCGATATTGGTATTGAATAATCCGCTGGTAGTCAGTTGCGACCCAGAATTGCCCGGTTTAACACTGCAAATGGCTAAAATTTGGTAGCGATGAACCATAGATCCCGAAGTCGGGCTAGGATAATAGGCCAAGCAGGAACTTTCAGCGAAGGAAATTAGGTGTGCTAGATATCAAAAAAATCAGAGAAAATCCTACTGCGATGCAGGAGCAGCTCGATCGGCGCAAGGGAGGCTTTAGTTTGCAGCCGATCGTTGATCTAGATAAACTGCAAAAAGCGATCGAAGGCACTCGCAGCGAACTGCAAGCCCGCAGCAACGAAATCGGTAAAACTGTTGGCGAAAAGATGCAGGCCAAAGTTGCTCCCAACAGCCCCGAAATCTTGGCGCTGAAGGAGCAAGGCACCCAGTTTAAACAGCAGCTTAGTGAACTAGAACCCCAAGAAAAAGAAATTCAGCAGCAGATCTATAACTTACTACTACAAATCCCCAACATTCCTAGTGCCAGCACCCCCGACGGAGCCAGCGAAGAAGAAAATATGGAAGTGCGTCGCTGGGGTGATGAATATATTCCGGCTAACAGTGCAGAACTGCTGCCCCATTGGGAAATTGGTGAAAAAACCGGTATTTTGAACTTTGAGCGCAGCGCTAAGATTGCCCAAAGTCGTTTTGTAACGTTGTTTGGAGCCGGTGCTGCTTTGGAGCGAGCGCTGATTAGTTTTATGCTCGATCGGCAGACTAAGGCAGGTTATATCGAAGTGAGTCCGCCAGCTTTGGTAAACAGTGCTTCTTTGACGGCCACTGGTCAATTGCCCAAGTTTGCCGAAGAAAGCTTCCGCTGTGCCGAAGACGATCTATGGTTGATCCCCACGGCTGAGGTGCCCGTCACCAACTTGTATCGCGGTGAAATTTTAGATAGCAGTCAGCTCCCGATTTGGCACTGTGCTTATACTCCTTGTTTCCGGCGAGAAGCTGGTAGCGCTGGTCGGGATACGCGGGGTTTGATTCGGCTCCACCAGTTCAATAAAATTGAGTTGGTTAAGTTTGTGCATCCCGATACTTCCGAAGACGAGCATCAAAAGTTGGTCAAAGATGCTGAGGCGATTTTAGAAGCTTTGCAACTGCCCTACCGCACCATGGAACTTTGTACTGGGGACTTGGGGGCAAATGCGGCTAAGTGCTATGACTTAGAAGTGTGGCTGCCTTCTGCTGGTAAGTATCGGGAGATTTCTAGTTGCTCGAATTTTTATGATTTCCAGGCGCGCCGTGCCGACTTGAGGTTCCGAGAAGCCGGTAAAAAAGGTACCCAATTTATCCATACCTTAAATGGTTCTGGTTTGGCGGTGGGTCGGACTATGGCGGCGATTATCGAAAATTACCAACAGCCTGATGGTACTATTCGTATTCCTCAGGTTCTTCAGTCTTATTTAGGCCGCGAAATTTTATAGATTTCATCGAATTCTAGGAATTAAACTGCGCTTTTCGTTGGGTTGGGATTCGGCTCCGCTCACTAACCCAACTAGATCTTCGATCGCTTCTCCCTTGATTGATTAGAGATACACAGACTCTATGTGATATTAAGCTGAATCTCTTTAGGAGTAAGGAGATTTAACGAATTTGATGGATATCTGCATGGTGTTGATGAAAATACGATAAAAATTTTCGGTCACATTTATCAATGTAATGGGTTACTGAAAATGGCTGAATTACCAATTTAATTAATATTCTTTGTGAAATATATATATAGAATGGTTTATTGCTCATGAATTGGGCACAATATGTTCGGAACTGTAATGTGATGGAAGATACAAAAATACAAGTTATGGATCATTTTTAATTGATTAAGCTTGCCAAAGTATGATTTAGAGCAAATTCTTAAATAATCAATCAACTTTTGCAAATTTATGCTAGATTCCTTGTAAAATACTTCTCGAATCACAGCATTTAACTACTTCTACTGATTATCCCGGAGGATCATCTCATTACTAGCTCAACTTCTGCTCCTGCTGTCACCAGTACCGAAACATCTGTTTTACATATTTGGGGACAACACCCCCTCTCCGGGGAAGTCAAAATCAGTGGAGCCAAAAACTCTGCTTTGGTATTGATGGCCGGGACTGTGCTCTGTTCAGGTCACTGTCGCATTAATAACATTCCTGCTTTGGCTGATGTTGGGAAAATGTGTCAAATCGTGGAAGCTTTGGGTATTAAGGTGAACCGTAATGGCAGCTCGATCGATTTTGATGCTAGTAATGTAACTGGCCACAGCGCTCCTTATGAGTTGGTTTCCAAGCTGCGTGCCGCTTTCTTTGCAGTTGGTCCAATCTTGGCTCGTCAAGGTGAAGCCCAAGTGCCTTTACCCGGTGGCTGCTCGATCGGCGATCGGCCAGTAGAATTACATATCCGCGGCCTACGGGCATTAGGTGCCACTGTAGAAATTGTGCATGGTGAAGTTCATGCAAAGGCCAATAGTGCCAATGGTCGTCTACAAGGTGCCAAAATTTATTTAGACTATCCCAGTGTAGGCGCAACCGAGACCTTAATGATGGCTGCGACTTTGGCTGAAGGCGAAACTGTGTTAGATAACGCCGCCAAAGAGCCAGAAGTAGTAGACTTGGCTAACTTCTGTATTTCGATGGGTGCCAAGATTGCCGGTGCTGGCACTGAGCGCATTGTGATTCAGGGTGTAGATAAGCTGCATGATACTGAGTACGAAGTAATACCCGATCGGATTGAAGCTGCAACTTTCTTGGTGGCTGGTGCGATGATGCGCTCCGAAATCAGTTTGTTTCCTGTGATCCCGATGCACTTGGCTGCTGCCACGGCTAAGTTGGCTGAAATCGGTGTAGAAATTGTCATTGATGGCCCTCGGATGCGGGTGTTGCCACCGAAGGAAATCAAGGCAGTTAATATTGAAACCCTGCCTTACCCAGCGTTTCCTACAGATATGCAAGCACAGTTCATGGCGCTGCTTTCGATCGCTAATGGTAATAGTGTGATTACTGAAACTGTCTTTGAAAACCGGCTCCAGCATGTAGCTGAGCTGCAACGCATGGGTGCCAATATTCAAGTTAAAGGCAACAATGCAATTATCCAAGGGGTGCAAAAGCTCTCTGGTGCTAAGGTAATGGCGACTGATCTGCGGGCTTCGGCAGCTTTGGTGGTAGCGGGCTTGTTTGCTAATGGCATGACTACTGTAGAAGGTTTACACCATTTGGATCGCGGCTATGAAAATATTGAATCTAAGCTGCGCAGCTTAGGTGCCAAGATCGATCGGGTGGTTGTGGATAACAGTGGTGCGGTAATTCGATCGGCTAATAAATCTGTTACAGCCTAGTTAATCAGATAATGCTGAAAAGAGAGGACTATTTAGATAGTCCTCTCTTTTTTTGTCATTTGAATTTTAAACCACCCTTTTGGCTGAGCTGCCAGCGATCGCTCGCAACTTCTTCCACCAAAGCTGGCCGGACTAAGGTGACTTGCTCGTAGTTTTCGTGGTAGCCTTCGCAGGTATAAATAGATTTAACAGTTTTGTGAATATGAGAATTAATCGGGCGCTTTTTGTTGGGCACTAAATATTGGTAGCTTCCTCGCTGCACCACCAAAAAATTTCCTTTCTGGTCGGTCACAAAAGTCAATTGGCTCGCATCTCCATCCCGCAAACGGTTTAGGGCATCTTGATCGATCGAGACATCCGTAGCATCTTTGCGAATAGTTTTAGGAATATCGGCAGAGCGGTTATAACAATCTAGTAAATCTCTTTCTGCTGGAGAAATGGGGGCTTTGACTTCGGGTGGTTGGATCTGTTCAGAAATACTTTCAAATATGGGGAAAGCAATTGCTTGAGCTGAGGCTGGATCTTGCTGGGTGGATTCATCTCTCGCGGTTAAAGGAATCGGCAGAGATACTGGTGGAGAAGATTGCACTACTAGGTGTTGGATGATTTCTCGATATTGTCTTTCTAGGTTAGCTATTTTCTCGGACGAATCCTGGTTCGTTTGGATGATTTCTTTGAAAAACTCAATTTCTTTGGTTAACTCATCAATTTTGCGGTTGTAGCGATGACGCTCTTGAATATAAGCGCCATTGAAAGTGTGCAATTCGGTGGTTAACTGTTGCACCCTGGCTTCTAAAGCACTGATATTTGTTTGGGCTTGGGGTGGTGGCGGGTCAGGCTGAAAGTTGCTGGTGACTACCTGCTGCTGCTCATACATTTTGATCAGCTTTTTGTACATCATTGCTGCCCAGTTAACTACATCAGCATCGGTGCGGGGATCCCGAGTTATGGAGGCAAAGCCGATCGGCCATTGGCATCTGGGGCAACGATTTCCGTCACGGGTAAACTCATGAGAGCATACTAGGCATCTTTCCACTTTAATCTCTCCACATAGGTAATATCAATTTGGATTAGGTAAAAAGCTCAAAATCTAAAAAAAGCAGCTTGAAAATACAATTCTGCTCAGTGTAGAGGAACCTTTGCAAATCGTCGATGATTTGAATCGGATTTCTCAGTCAAATTTTTTAATATAGTGTTATTTGTGATACAAATGTAAGTATTTCGATAGAAGTCAAACCCCAAAAGCATTTTGCTGAGCAGAATTAAGACGCACTTTAGAAATTTGCCACTGCTGGTTTATATCATTATCGGTATAGGTAAAAACGTAAAAACAGTAACGAAGCTATTGCCACTTTTGGACTAGCAAATTAAATCTACATTGACAATCATTGATAAATATTTAAGGAAGCTTATTGATCCCATGAATTTTCTAAGCTCCACTGGATGTGTCAAACTTGAGGTAGTACTGGGCAATGTCTGATTTGCCATTGAACTGAATGTTTACCTGTGATGGCCTTGTTACCGTTCATTGTCTTAGGTGAATTAATTCTTTTGGATCCCATGGCAAACACGGGCG
>JANOXZ010000354.1:0-1597 GCA_031418695.1 Synechococcales cyanobacterium VAR_35_metabat_10 | reverse complement strand
CAATCTCGAGCGCGTCATCGGCGGCGACAGGTGTTCCGGTCATGATTTCGGCGCTGTAAAAAATGTTCAGGGTGTACTCGCTGGCATCCTGGTAGACATCAATGTACATCCCGGTCTGGGCGAGAAGTCGAACCTCAACGCCAAGTTCTTCTCGAGCTTCACGGATCGCGGCGGTTTCGGGCAGTTCGCCGGGTTCGCAAAAACCGCCGGGGATGTCCCACCAGCCCTGTTTGGGTTCGATGCTGCGCCGCACCAGCAGCACCCGGTTCTGATCGTCGGTGATCAGGACGCTGGCGGTGGGTTTGGAGTTGCGCCAGGTGGTTTGGCCGCAGGCATCGCAATGCGGGTGCGTGCCGGGGCCATGGTCGTTCAGGCCTGAGCCGCAGTGGTAACAGAATCGAATCAGTGGCATCTCGAGATCAGAATACGGGTTCAAGAACATGGGTGGTCATTGCGAACGGGCAAATTTGGACGGGCAAATCTAGACGGGCAAATCTAGACGGGCAAACCTGGACGGGCAAATCTGGACGGGCAGAATTTCTGTTTTCTCGAGCACCGTGATTGTATTTACGTTGTGATCCGGGCCGATGCCGTTTACGAAATGGTTCTTGGACTCCCATCAATCGACGGCGGCGTCTCCGAGATCCGCATCACTCGAGTCACTGATCTTTGGGTCTGAGGACACTGTTCCCGAATACCTGCTCAAATCCATTCTGAAATCCCTGCTCGCACCGATGCGCATGAGCCTTCGTGCGGGCAACGTATCTGACGCAGATCTTGGAGTTCTGCGGTTTTCGGCGGGGCGCAGGGGTGCGGTCGTGAGGTCCTTAAAAGATGATTGTGTAAAGAATTGTGAATAGTGCATTTGCGGCAGATTCGGCACGCCCGAATCGGTCAGAATGCGGTATGTTGAGGGTGTTCTGTTGAGATTCATGTCAAAGGTCACTTGTGAGCCGCTCAGCAGGTGTGCAACAGTACAGTGAAACCCGTTTTAGAATCACTGAAGTTCCGTCCTGTACGATGTTTCTCGAGACAACATGATGAATCCTTTCTTCCGCACAGTCCAGTGTTACCGAGCGAAAGCTTCCGTATTCTCTCTCTGCTTTTGTCAGGCCGCATCACGAGGTAAGTTGTGAACAGATACGATGACCGGGCACGCCTGGTATTTCATTACGCTCGAGAGGAAGGCAGCAAGCTCGGTCATGCCATGATCGGCCCAGAGCATTTGTTGTTGGGCCTGATGCGTGAGGGCGGCACCGCCTGCCGGATCCTGACGGAGTTCGGTGCGACACTCGAGAATTTCCGGCGCCGCGTCGAGGAGATCATTGGCCGCGGTGAGGGCTTGCGTCACACCGAGGCCCCGGCGATTACGCCTCGGGCGCGTCGGGTCATGGAGTTGGCCTCGAGCGAGGCCCGCAACTTGGGTTCGCAGGTGATCGGCACGGAGCACATTTTGTTGGGCATTTTGCGCGAGGGCGACGGCGTGGCTTTCCGTATTTTGCAAGATTTGTCCAGGGACGTAGATACGATCCGTTGGCGCATCCTTGCGCACGCCGATCCGCGTCAGGAACAAAAACCAGCCAACACCCCATTTTTG
>JANOXZ010000353.1:0-5717 GCA_031418695.1 Synechococcales cyanobacterium VAR_35_metabat_10 | reverse complement strand
GTAGGTTTTTTGGCGACCGAATTACCACCTTTAAACTGGCTACTTAAAAAGGGGAAAGCGATAATTAGTGCTGCCATGCCACCTAGACCGAGCCAGAGAGGAATGGAAGTTAGGGGTGAGCGAGAAAAATCTGGTAACTCTGGTAAATTGAGGCTGCCCAGGCTAGGTTTAGGCATTTTGAAGCGATCTTTGCTGGGATTAGAACGCTCTAAAATTGATGATTCTGTTTCCAATCCGTATAAATCTTCTGATGATCCTGATTCTGGTTTATTAACTGAAGGTAAAACTACTTTAGGCTCTTCCACTTCAGATTTTTCAGAGTTGAGGGAGGTGGTAGCGCTGTTCTTATTGCTATTAGTCACGGCTTCTGGGGGTAATACGACTGGTTGTACAAGTGTTTCGGCTGTTGATGCTAGAGCCACTGGTTGTTCTGGCTCTGCTTCTGGCTCGATTATTGGAGTCATTCCTTCACTAAGAGCACTGGATAAGTCAAATAACTGGAGAGTACTTAGAGACATTGTTGTGGTGTTGGCATCGGCACCACTGCCCAAGTAAAACAGATGTCGAGATAGTCCATCGGCTTCGATGCGGGGTTTTTCGTCATTTACCTTCAGTGCATCGATCGGTCTATGTTGTAAGTCACTGCTGTTAATGGTGTCGTCAAAGGCAGTCGATTTGGGGAGCCTGCTAGAGTCTTCGCCATTTATTTGGGGCAGCGGCGCACGGGCTACCAAGTTTTTTACGTAATCTTCAACGGTGCGGTGCAGTGATTCTAGTTTGATGCGATCACCTTCTACTTGCATTGGCTCTAGCTCTGGCCGGTCTGGGTCATTAACAGTTAAGGAAAACCGCAATGGGTTGGGCTTATTAAATTTCATCCAGGCCGGAAACGGCGACTTTTTATCGTCGATCGACAGTTCGCAGGTGTTATGTACAAATTGACGTGGTTGCAGGTTGGGGGAGTTCATGAGCTTAGTTGGAGAGAAGAGAGCGGTGGAGTAGAGACGACCACAAGTATTGATGACCGTTGGGGCCACTGTAGAATAATAAGTCGGTCAATAGCTTACAAGCAGCTTTGCTGAGCTGCTCCGGTGGAAGAGTTGGCACATCTTCCATCCGATCTTGATAGAGTTCGACGAATCGATCGGTATAGTCTGCCAATACAGGCTCCTGTTGAGGCAGTCGATCGCGCCGCCAGGTGTCTTCCAACACACCAACTGCTTCTCGGATCTTGGCTTGCTCTTGCTTTGCTAAATGACAAGCAATCAAAACCAGAGCGCGACCTTCTTCAATATCGAGCTTTTTGCGGCCACCGGAGCTTTTGCGTTGGGGGTTAGATTGACGCAAGCGCCAGAGACTAACCCGATCGGCAACTACAGCTTCTAGTCCTAACTCTTTGGCTGCTTGCAACATAGACTCTGAACCCAAACGAGTGATGGCTTCCAATCCGAGGAGCACCAAGTCTAATTGGGTTTTCATGTTGTCTAGCTGCGGAAGCTCAAGAGATTGCTGCAAAGCTAGCTCTTCTAACTTGATATTGGATGCAGGCATCTTGGTGCTGGAATACATAATGATTAAGTTAGTTGAAATAGCTAGCCAACGAAGCGTTGTTACCAGTATTGCAACAGTTCGATTATATCTGACAAGGTTCCCGACTAGGTGCGGTAAATTAGCCGATCAAATAGGCATAGCCAGTTCAGCCAATTATCGCACATAGATTTTTTTATTTGAGATAGACAATGCTTACCCCGGCTCCACCGTCTGGATTGCTTGCTAGTTCTACTTTGGTAACTTGGGCGTGGGTGTTGAGAAAGTCGTGGATCCCTTCTCGTAACTTACCGGTACCTTTGCCGTGAATTACCCATAAGATGCCACTGGCATGAGCAGCATTCATGGCTCGATCGACAGCAATCACCGCAGCATCAACTCTTTGACCGCGCACATCGATCGTGTTGTTGGATGTGCGAATGAGTATGGTTTCTTTTTTGGGAGTGGCGGGGGGCTGAAAAGTTTTGGTGGGTTTGGGCGGTATCTTGGGTTTTTCACCGCTTAAAGATTCTACATCTGTTAAAGCGACAGAGACGCTCATTAAGCCCAGTCGCACTTGGAGGTTGCCTCGATCGTCTGCGGCAGTGAGTACCTCAGCAGTTTGACCGAGGCGGGGAACGCGGATTCTTTCGCCCACCTTAGGTTGGTAGCCTACCGGGGGCGGCGGCATGGGAGTAGCGCGTTCTTGGATAATTCGATTCAGTTCAGCGGTGGCTTGCTGAGCATCTTGGCCAGTAGGGGTGCCCTGTTGAAGTTGACGAATAGTTTTGGCGATTTCGGCCTTGGCGGCATCAATTTCGGCTTGGATTGTTTGATCTTGGGCGATTTTGAGCTGCTGTTCTCGGGCTTGTAACTCGGCGGCTTTCTGGCTGACTTCTAAGTAAAAGGCTTCGGCTTGTTGCAATAGTTCGGAGGCAGCTTGGGCTTTTTCTTCTTGTAGACGGCGCTGGGCTTCTAATCCGGCAATGATTTCGTTAACTTCACCGCCACCGGCTAAGCTGACTTGGTTTTCGGCGGCTACGATGACTTCTTCGTTTAAACCTAAGCGACGAGCGATCGATAAAGCATTAGATCTACCCGGAATTCCCCACAGCAGCCGATAGGTGGGGGATAAGCTGACATCATCAAACTCTACCGAGGCGTTTTCAAACCGATCGTCTTCGTATTTGAGGGCTTTCAGTTCACCGTAGTGGGTGGTGGCGATGGTTAAATATGCTCGATCGGCTAAATATTGCAGCAGGGCACGAGCGAGGGCACTGCCTTCGGCTGGATCGGTGCCAGCCCCGACTTCATCTAGTAAGACTAAGGAGTTCGGTGAGATCTCAGATAAGATATGGCCGATGCGGCGGATGTGGCTAGAGAAAGTAGATAGACTTTGTTGAAGGGACTGTTCATCACCAATATCGGCGAGAACTTGGTCAAACCAAGGAATTTCTACCGGCTCTTTGGCAGCTACATAGAGTCCAACCTTGGCCATGAGAGCGGCGATCGCCAAGGTCTTCAACGTCACTGTTTTACCCCCGGTATTAGGACCCGTGATGGTCACAACTTGGGTATGGGGCTGAATCACTAGGTCGGTGGGCACCACATTGCCGCCCTGTTCATGCTGCTGTTGCCAGACCAGCAGAGGATGACGGAGTTGGCGCAGGGTAATTTGTTGGCGTTCTGTAATTAAGCGGGGCGGATTGGCTCCCAGCCAGTTGCTGTAGCGGTAGCGGGCAGTGGCTAGATCGATCGCCGTTGCCACCAACAACAATATTTCTAGGTCTTCGCCAACTTCGGCGACTTTGGCGCTGAGTTCTCGACAGATGATTTCGACTTCCCGCTGTTCTTGGCGCTGAAACTGGCGCAGTTGATTGCCAAGGCTAACAATTGCGTGGGGTTCCACATACAAGGTAGAGCCGCTGGCCGAGACATCGTGAACTACGCCGGGGATGGTCTCTTTGTGGGTGACTTTCACCTGAATCACAAACCGATCGCCCCGTTGGGTGATTACAGGCTGGTGAATGGCGTTGCTGTGGCGTTGCAGAATGTTTTGTAAGAGCTTTTGAATGCGATCACGGGTGGTCTTGAGTTCGAGTCTAATCAATCGCAGTTTTTCGCTGGCTCGATCGGTCACATCGCCGTGGTCATCTATACAGTGATAAATTTCTTGCTCTAGTTCTGGATAGGTGCGGATGTTGATAACTAGTTCTTGCAGGGTGGGAATATCTTCGCTGCTGTCGATCGATCGACGAATTCGGCGCATCCCAGCTAAGGTCGTAGCCACATCATAGAGTTCACGGCCATTCAGGACACCTTGGACACTAGCGCGCTGAAGAGGTTGGTGGATATCACAGATCCCCTCAAAGCTCAGACTAGCTCCAAGTTGCTGCTCCAAAACATCGATTTCTTTAGTCTGATTCAGCAGTTCTTGACTCTGTTCAATCTTAGTAGGAATTAATAACTGCCGCGCAGCAATTAGCCCCAGCTTGGTGGCGGTAAAGGTGGCCAAGTGCTGGCCGATCCGCGCCCATTCTAGGAGGGTGAGAGTTTCAGAGGCGATCGAATATGGAGAGTTCAAGAGGGTTTTTAAGTTGACAGTTTTTAAGTTGACAATTGACAGTGGACAGTTGATAGTTCCCGTACTCATCTCTAACTGTCAACTATCCATTATCAACTGTCAACTCAGAAACCGACGACTTGTCAGGAGTGAGCTAGCGATAATTTGTAAACTATCCATTATCAACTGTCAACTGACAAGCTAACGATTCATCAGGGGTGAGCTAGCGATTCCCGCAGTATAATGGCGATAACCGTTAACCTACAGCTTTGAATATGGCAGAATCTACGGATCGATCGACCCTACTTAGCGTCAGAAACCTGCTGGTGAAATTTGGCAACGACGACTTAGCCATTCCCGCAGTGCGCGATATTTCCTTTGACATTCAGCGTGGTGAAACCCTAGGATTAGTGGGTGAATCTGGCTCTGGTAAATCAGTGACAGCCCTCGCCATTATGGGGCTACTGCCTAGAACTGCCAACTGCCAAGTCAGCGGCGAAATTTGGTTCACCGGTGCCAGCAATGCCTACTCGGTCAATCTGCGGGTAGTGGGCGAACGGGCAATGCAGACTTATCGCGGTAGTCAGATTGCCCAGATTTTCCAAGAACCGATGAGTGCCTTGAACCCGGTATTTCCGATCGGTTTTCAGCTCAACGAAGCTATTCTTCAACACAAAAAAATCTCTCCTGAAGCTGCTAATGCCGAAGTCATCGCTCGTTTGCAAGAAGTCCAGCTCTTGCCCAATGAAGACATCCTGCGACGGCGCTACTTAGAGACCGAACCAAGCGATACCAGCGCCGCCGCGATTCGCAGCTACATCGAAAAAGTCCACGCCGACTACCTCAGCCGCTATCCCCACCAGTTATCTGGCGGCCAACTGCAACGGGTCTCGATCGCCATGGCCATTAGCTGTGACCCGGTATTATTGATTGCCGATGAACCTACCACCGCCCTAGATGTAACCGTCCAAGCCGAAATTCTTGCTCTGTTGCGCCAGCTCAAAGAAACGCGCCAGATGTCGATGATTTTTGTCTCTCATGATCTGGCCGTAGTTTCGGCAGTCGCCGATCATGTGGCAGTGATGAAAAATGGTGAAATCGTAGAACTCCAGCCCGTCAAAGAAATTTTTCACAACCCCCAGCATCCTTACACTATCGGTCTACTGGCCTGCCGCCCTTCGATCGATAGCACCCCCGCCTACTTACCCACTGTCCAAGAGTTCACTGGCAACGTCAGTCGATCGGTAGGGGGGATAACCATTAAGTCTCAGAACCCTAATATCTTAGACGATCGAGAAATTGGCCGAGAAATCGATCGCAGCAAGGTACATCAGGTAGACCACCAGGCCAATAGTTTACTCACTGTGAAAAATCTACGGGTGGGCTTCCCGACTAAAAACCTTTTGGGTTCGGCACTAGCCTACAACTGGGCGGTCAATGATGTTTCATTCCAAGTATTTGCAGGCGAGACTCTGGGAGTAGTGGGCGAATCGGGCTGTGGCAAAAGCACTCTGGCTAAGACCTTGCTGCGGTTGATTAAACCCATGCAGGGAGAATTATTATTTGAAAACCAAAATATTTTGCACATGAAAAATAACGTGCTGCAAAAGCTGCGCCGGGATATGCA
>JANOXZ010000352.1:0-3716 GCA_031418695.1 Synechococcales cyanobacterium VAR_35_metabat_10 | reverse complement strand
AACATACAATGAGCCAAAATTGGCCGGGGTTGATCGCCGCCTATCGGGAATATTTGCCAGTGACCGACAGCACCCCGATCGTCACCTTACACGAAGGCAACACCCCATTAATTCCGGTGCCAACCATTGCAGCAGCGATCGGGCGGGGTGTAGAAGTATTCATCAAGTACGACGGCTTAAACCCCACCGGCAGCTTCAAAGACCGGGGTATGACCATGGCAGTCACCAAAGCTAAAGAAGCCGGGGCCAAGGCCGTTATATGTGCCAGTACCGGTAACACCTCTGCTGCGGCTGCCGCCTATGCCATTCGCGCTGGCATGAAGCCCTTTGTATTGATTCCCGATGGCTATGTGGCCTTGGGTAAATTGGCACAAGCATTATTGTACGGAGCAGAAGTTCTGGCAATTAAAGGCAACTTCGATGATGCCCTCGAAATTGTGCGGGAGATGGCCGAGAACTATCCAGTTACTTTGGTTAACTCGGTAAATCCATACCGCTTAGAAGGTCAAAAAACCGCTGCTTTTGAGTTAGTCGATATGTTGGACGATGCCCCAGATTGGCTGTGTATTCCGGTGGGTAACGGTGGTAACATCACGGCTTATTGGATGGGCTTCTGTCAGTTCCATCAGGCTGGTAAATCTCATAAACTTCCTCGCATGATGGGCTTTCAGGCGGCTGGTTCGGCTCCTTTGGTGAGCGGTGAAAAAATCAAGAATCCTGAAACCTTGGCCACCGCGATTCGGATTGGTAATCCCGCTAACTGGCAGAAGGCGATCGATGTGCGGGATGCCAGTAAAGGTGAGTTTAATGCAGTCACTGATGCTGAGATTGTAGATGCCTATCGATGGTTAGCCGGTAAAGAGGGGATCTTCTGTGAGCCAGCGAGTGCTGCTTCGGTAGCCGGTTTATTGAAAGTGAAAGACCAAGTACCCGATCGAGCTAAGGTAGTCTGTGTCTTGACTGGCAATGGCCTGAAAGACCCCGATACTGCTATTAAATCTAGTCTTAGCCAATGCCAAACTGGTATTGCCCCCGATTTAAAGTCGGTGGCTACAGCCATGGGCTTCTAGGCCGTGCTACGATGTGAATCCTTATTAGTTAATTAGTTACCGAATAGCCCATGTTGCCAAAACGTGTTCAGTTTGACTCCACTTATGTAACCCTCAAGGCCGAAGAGTTAATCGATGCGGCTTCTAATCGTTATCGTATTACTGTACAGGTAGCTAGTCGCGCTAAAAAGCGCCACCGCTATGAGACAGAGAATACTGATGACCCGATGGTTAAACCAGTAATGCGGGCAATCTTAGAGATGGCCGACGAGCTAACTCAACCAGAAATTTTGGGCGACTAATGCCAGCAGGTGAAAGTGGACAGAACTTTCTGCTCTGGGTCAGGTTGGCGATTAGGATACAGCTCGACTGCTTTGCTCTATCCTGCTTTGATTGGGACAGATGACTGGGCGATCGAGCTTTCTTGTGCTGAGTTGGCCGATTTTTGTCGGTTGCTGTATCAGTTGGCTGACAATATGCAGCAAATGAAATCTGAGCTGATGAGTGAGGAGAAGATTGACTGCGAGGTGGAGACTGAGTTGCTGTGGATGCAGGTTTCTGGTCTGCCCAGCAGCTACAGCCTGCGCCTGCTATTACATTCTGGTCGGAAGGTGGAAGGTAATTGGCCTGCGGAGGTTTTACCAGAGATGATTGCAGCAACTAAGCAAATATTTCCACATGGATAAGTTAACTTTATTTGGAATTTCCAATTATTCCTATGTGATAAGGATATTTCGTTGTGAGTCCTTGGGGTCACGATGAGGAACATTTTGCTCAACATAGTCTCCAGTTGCTGGGTCTAGCTTTAAGAAAGAAGTCTGTTCCCCATCGTCATCATCACTATTGAAGAACTCAATTTCTTCTTCTTCTTCTCGCACCTCTTCTGGTTCCAACATTTCTTGAACCACAATCTTAGGTGCAGTTGCTTCTAGCTTATACCAGCCATACCAATTCATCACTACCAACCACATTACTGATAGCAGCGCTGCTAGACTCAAAATCGATCCTTGATATGTGGTTAGCATGGCCAACACAGGTAAAACCATACCGGTGATCGTACAAATTAATGCTGCTAAAGAAGTCCGCAAATTTTTACCTAGACCCCAAGCACTAACTAATAGCAAAATAGCAATTACCGGCCAAACTAATTCTGGAGTGGCATAAACCGCTGTGATTTCGGTTTTAAATAGTCGCATTGCATAGGCCAGGGTCAAAATACTAGTCCCGGCAACACCAGCACTAATTAAAATATCTTTGATGCGCATGGGCACAGAAAGATATAGCATTACTAACCACCACAACCAAATAGCTGGGGCAAACAAAATAACCTTGGGGATGACTCCCACTTGCGCTGGTAAAGCATTAGGTGAAGAAGCACCGATCGCATAAGGAATAGCCGCATTATCTGGCAAAGTCCAGGTGAAAGTCTTCCCTGGATTACGTTTTTCAATACTGCTGGGCATCAGACCACTGGCAGAATTGATGTTGTTAAAGTTACTTTGGATCGATAACTGAAACCTAGAAAGCAATTCACCTTTGGTGGCATATAACCAGCGGGGTGCTCCTTGGGCTTGGTAGGAAGTTTTGAGTTGGGTCGTGCCATTGGGGGCAATCTGAATGCGATACTCGTACTCTCCGGCGCTGTTTGCCGAGATTCTTCGACCATCTTGTTCGACAGAATAGCTTTGAACAATATAGGCTCCCTTGGGTGGGGCCATAGTTAAGAGGAAATCTACTGAGCCAGGAGTGATATTGCGAACTTCATATTCACCTAGAAAATCTGTAGTGTAAACCCATTTTTCGGCACTTTTAACTTTACTTTTATTGATTTTGACTTGAATATTGGATCTGTTGAGGGGTAAAAGCCTGGTTAAATCTCTTTCATCACGAATTTTGGTGATTTTACCGTTGACATTTTCACTGTAATTATATGGTTCTTTAATGGTGTAGCGCAATTGAGGAGAAACCTGCACAATTTGGGCAGCGGTGGCTGCAGCACGCGGGAAAGTATTTTGCTCCCAGAGATGATAACGATTGGCTACGGTAGAACATAGTAATGTGCCAATAGTCAAAATAGCCAATACCACGGCGACATGCCGCAGCGATCGAATCAAGGCACTGTAGCGCACAATCCAATCACCCATTACCACCATTGAAGATTCTTGTTGGGGCTTGATCGAAAAATTGATTAGTGCAAGTGCAACGCCCAATCCAATGAGAATGACGCAAAATAACAGAATTCCCAGTGGGATACTACTCATGATCGAACTCAGTCGATCGCCAAAGATGGAAGTTGAGCCATTTGGCTGGGTAACATCTGGCACTCCCGAAATACCATTTGCGGCATTTACAGCCAAAAACGGGGAGGGATTTAGTCCACTCAGACAGTCTAAAATTGACATTGGCTATATATCTCAGGTCAGTCAGTTACGATCATTAATCGAACAATAATCTCATAGTTAAGTTAAGCGAAGATAAAGATTTGGTTAATTCTTTTCGAGATCCGAATCCATGAATATGTTAATTCTCAAGGGGTGACAGCGAGATCAGAAAGCAGACTCTATAATCGATTGAGCCTTCAATCCTCTCCGGAAATTTTGCTGTTTGTGCGGCTTAAGATTAGTAAGCTGGACTACCAGATCTGGCCAATCATTCATTGCATTCACC
>JANOXZ010000351.1:0-9047 GCA_031418695.1 Synechococcales cyanobacterium VAR_35_metabat_10 | reverse complement strand
ATTCTGACAGATTTCCTAGAATTTTCCATCCACTAGCTGCCTATTGGGTAATCGAAACTCTATACAAATTCCATAAACTACCTAAGTTGGTGGGCTGTAAGCCCTGCACTTTATTTCGGGCTGCTAATAAGGAAAGAGAATTGACTAAATAAATACAAGGCAGATTTTCTTGAGTGATGCGCTGGGTCTGATAATAAATTTCTCGGCGCTTGGCTTCATCTAATTCCTGAGCACCCTTAACATATAAGTCATTAATTTCTTTCTCCCAAGGAGCCACTTCTTGCCCAGTAAGCTGCTTTTCTTCTTTGCTGGGTTTTTGATTGAAGACGTGCGATCGGCCTTCGGTTAACCAAAAATTTGCGCCATCTTGGGGTTCAATGCCACCAGTGAAGCCAATAATATGGGCATCCCAGTCTAAGGCTTTGTCTAATTTATCTACTAATAAGGGAAAGGCTACGGCATTAAAATTAACTTTCATTCCCAGTTTTTCTAGGTCTTGTTGGACTTGAGTGCCTAGTGCTTCACGGATTTTGTTACCAGAGTTGGTAATCAAATTGAAGTTTACAGCGTTATCTTGGTCATCGAATAAAATGTTGCCTTTGTATTTAAAACCGGCTTCTTGCAACAGTTGTTTAGATTTGGCGAGATCGTAGTCATAAGACTTTAAACCTTCTTTTAAATAGTAAGGAGTACCAAAAGATATTGGTGAATTTTGGACTTCTCCCAATCCACGATAAAGATTATTAATCATCCGCTTTCGATCAATCGCATAGGCCACAGCCTGTCTGAATTTAACGTTGTTAAACCAGCGAGATTTTGCTGTTTCTACTAGTGGTTTCCCGTCACGAGAGCCTTGGTTTAAGTTGAATGCTAAAAACGTTGTGCCAGAGGATGGCCCTGCATTAGTGATGGTGAAATCACCTTTTTTTTCTTCTTTTTTAAGTAAGGAAAAAAATTCGGGACCAACTCCGTAGGTGTCAATATTTCCAGAGCGAAATTGCATCAGAGTGTTATCGGTGCTTTCGGTAATTTGCCAAACCATTCGATCGAGGTAGGGTAATTGTCTACCTTGGTCATCTTTGCGCCAATAGTAGGGATTGCGCTCAAAGATTAGTCGTTCGCCTGGAGTATAGGAGATCAGACGATACATGCCGTTGCTGACTAGCTCTGATGGTTTGGTGTTGATGCCCCAAGCTCCCATAAATTTAGGGCGCTCTTTGTCTACCTCTTTCACCTGAGTTTTGCCCTGTTTGTCTTTATATTCTTGTCGTTCTTTATATTTTTCGGTGGCGTTGATGAAGGGGCGTAACTTGTGAGCAGGGATAATTCCTTGGCCGCCAATGGTGCGGAGTGCTGGGGCAAATGGTTCGGGTGTAGTGATGGCAATGTGTAAATCGTCGATTTTTTTGATGGTGGGAAGTTTCTCGGCTTTGCCAATTTTGAGGCTATCTTGGGCGTTGTTAGGAATTTTGGGGTTGAGGTAAGCTTCGTTAAAGCTAAACTCCACATCGTTGGCGGTGAGTGGTGCGCCATCTGACCACTTGAGGTTGGGACGCATGGTAAAAGTGATGGTGTTACCCTCGATCTGCCAAGATTCTGCTAGAGCTGGCTCGATTTCGCCTTTGCCGTTGGTGCCGATTAATCCTTCACTGGTGTATTCAAAGAAAGCGGTAGCAACGTTGTTCAGGACTGGGTTAAAGGTTGATGGTTCGCCCAAGACTCCGATCGCCATTTGATTGATTTTGGTGGCATTAGAGGCCGTGGTGCAGCCACTGATACCTAAAGTAATGGCTAACAGCAGGGCGAAGATTTTTTGCAGGGCGAACATAGACAACTTCCTAGAAACCAGATCTGGATCGTAGCATT
Source organism: Synechococcales cyanobacterium VAR_35_metabat_10 (assembly GCA_031418695.1). Classification (GTDB taxonomy): domain Bacteria; phylum Cyanobacteriota; class Cyanobacteriia; order Cyanobacteriales; family Chamaesiphonaceae; genus JAAFHZ01. Next base: position 7,181 of record JANOXZ010000351.1, on the reverse strand, counting down.
AGGTCTACGATTCGGCGAATTGTAGACTTGATTTTTGCTGAATTACCGGGTGGTAAGTGGAATCATCGCCTTGGGCACAGATGGAGAGATGGAGATTTCATCAAGGTTCCAGCGTCCAAATTTAGTAGGTTGGAAACCTTGGACTTTATTGCGGACTGCTACCAGAGAAGCTGGGTTCACCAAGTGAATAACTGGGAGGTTTTCTTGGGTGAGACGCTGAGTTTGGGCATAGATTTCGCGCCGTTTGGCAAGATTTAACTCTCTAGCGCCGCGCACATACAAATTATGAATTTGTTGTTCCCAGGGAGCAACTTTTTGGCCAATGAGGCGCTGTTCACTTAGTTCAGGTTTTTGGTTGAAAACGTGCGATCGACCATTCACCGACCAAAAATTGAAGCCATCATTAGGTTCAGTGCTACCTGTAAAACCAATTATATGAGCATCCCAATCGAATGATTTATCCAGTTTGTCTATCAAGGAGGCAAAAGACACTGTTTGGAAGTTGACTTTGATGCCAATTTTGCCCAGGTCTTGCTGAATTTGTGTCCCCATCGCTGCCCTGCTTTTGTTGCCAGAGTTGGTAATTAAATTAAAGCTGACTGGGTTATTTTGGCTGTCGTACAAATCATTACCCTGATACTTAAAGCCCGTAGCTTGCAGCAGTTGCTTAGATTTCTCTAAGTCATAATCATAAGATTTTAGTCCAGTGGCCAGATGATAAGGCGAACCTACGGATATGGGGGAATTTTGCAAAGCACCTAATCCGTTATAAATGCTGTTGATCATTTGGGGTCGATCGATCGCATGAGCCACAGCCTGTCGGAATTTCACATTATTGAACCAGCGAGACTTTACCGGATCAACTAAGGGTTTGCCGTTGCGGATACCTTGGTTTAAGTTAAAGCTCAAAAAACTGGTGCCGGGAGTGGAGCCAAAGTTTTTGATCGTAAAATCACCAGCCTGTTCATTTTTTTTCAGTTCGGCAAAAGAGGCCGGGTTCAGGCTATAAATATCGCTGCCACCGGCTTGGAAAAATGCTTGAAGCTCATCGGTGTTTTGCTTTATTTGCCAAACTACTCGATCGATAGGGGGCAACTGTTCGCCTTGGGCATCTTTGCGCCAGTAGTAAGGGTTGCGATCGAAGACGAGTTTTTGACCTGGCAGGTATTCTGAGAGGCGATATCGGCCATTGCTTACGAGCTTTTCTGGTTTGTTTTTGGTGTCCCAAGCATTTTGAAATTGTGAATTTTGGATAAAGGTACGGAGTTGATGGGCTGGCAAAATGCTAGTTTCACCAATAGTCCGTAGTGCGGGAGCAAAAGGTTCGGGGGTAGTGAAAGAAATCCGGCGATCGTCGATTTTTTTGATTTTGGGGAATTGCTGCTTTTTGCCGATCTTGAATAAATCTGGATAGTCGTTAGGAATTTGCGGATTAAAGTAAACCTGCTTGAAACTAAAATCTACGTCTTCGGTAGTCAGCGGCTTACCATCTGACCATTTCAAGTTGGGGCGGAGCTTGAAGGTAATGGTGTTGCCGCTGATTTGCCAAGATTCGGCGAGGGCTGGTATGGTTTCTCCGCTGTCGTTGCTCTCGGTCAGTCCGCTGCTGGTGTAATCAAAAAATGAAGTGGCTATGTTGTTCAGCGCTGGATTAAAAGTATTTGGTTCACCCAAAACTCCAATAGTGAGTTGGCTAGGATTAATAGCATGTACAGTATCACCTGTAATGATCAGAATCAGGGTTAACAGCAAAATCAAAATTTTACGCAAAACACTTATGGATCTGCGACCAGAGAAAATCAACATAGACAATATCCAGTGAATTCAGATCTGCATCCTATCATTGAATTTTTGCCACGACAACTGAATGTTGATATTTTGATAGGTTGCTCAATAATCGGCCTGTAAGCAGGTCTTACTTCAATTTAGATTGTGGCATTGAGTGAAAACCAATCACTCTCGATTCTCTCTAGATCTTTTGCTGCGCCAAGTTCGCTGAATATTTTGTGAGCGGTTTGATAATATTGTTCAGCCAAGGGCTGATTAGATTTGCGGAGTTGTAGTCGGGCTAAATCCCATCTTACTTCGGCAATACTGGCTAAATCGCCTAATTCTTGCCAAATAACTAACGATTGATTATAAAGAGATTCAGCAGCATCCCAGTTCCCTCGTTTTTCTTCTTTCCCACCTAATACAGAATAGTCATCAGCAGTACTACTTTTAATATTAGTTCTACTAGCAATTTTTTGTGCTAGATATCTAAAGTCTTTGAAGACAGATTGAACCGCATAAACATGGGCACCAATGGCTCCATCTGCGGGCTTCAGATGGAAAATCGGTTTGTGAGATTCTTGAGCCATTGGCATCAAACTTTGATAATGCTTTAGCAATGCCAGCCGATTTGGATCACTTGCAATAGATTCAACTACATTATCATTCTGTTGAATTACTTCTGTTTGATAAATACGGGGGATCCTTTCTATCCATCGTTGAAAAGACTTTACTGGACGATTAGATCGAACTCCATGCTGCAAAACAATATAGCCAACTGCTTGCATTTTACCGGTGGGTAAAGCAAGAAAATCTTTTGCTGGATTTTTTACGACTCGTTCTTGCCATTCTTCTCGCCAACGACGTAAAGTTGGTCCTAAGTTCTTTAAACCTTGTAATGAAAAAAGATCGGGTGAGAGTGGTACAACCACATAATCGGCAGCAATTAAAGCTGCACGGTTAATGGCTCCCAAATTTGGACCCAAATCAACTAAGACAACATCAGCACTACTATTGATAGCAGCTTGATTCAATATTCGCCAAAAAGCTGAAATAACTCTAAATGCTCTTTCTTTGCGATCGAGGCAGTCAGACCATTGAGAGGATAGCTCATCTTCAAACCCTGAAAGCTGCAAATCTCCAATTAATAAGCTTAAGCCATCTTCAATTTTCTCTAAATTGGGAACAGCAATATCACCAATACCACTCAATAGTGGCTTGATACATCTAAATACAGTATTGTAGTTATTATAATCAACCTCTTCCCAAACTTCTTCTAAACGATCTTCCTCAAGAAAAGCAGCGGTCAAATTAGCCTGCGGATCTAAATCTGCGGCCACTACTTTTAAGCCCAGATCATAATACATCCAGGCCAGATGATAGACCAATGAGGTTTTACCGACACCTCCTTTATTATTGAAAAAAGCGATGATTGGCGGACTCATGATTGCCTCCTGATCACTACCGAAATGTAAGATTCTTCAATGATGAAATCTGCTGGGGGATTACCATTTTTGGCTAATTCTTTTTGGGCGGTGGGAATACCAATACCAAAGCGCTGTACGTAGCCTAGAGTCTTCATGGCTTCTGCCAAATGTGGGTTACGGTAATCGGTGACTCCCTGCCCAAAATTTTGGCGATTCATTTGTCCAAATAATCCACCGGGATTTTGAATTTCGATACGATCGTTGAACCAATAAACTCGCACTGGGGCATTGGTTTCTTCGTAGGAACGGTGCATTACAGCATTTCTCACCAGTTGTTGTAGAGCTACAATCGGATAATCTGGATGTTTAATTTCGATCGGTTGGGTGGTGATATCGGTAGCGATCGAAATATTGGCTTGGAGTACTTCGTCGGTGTATCGTAGCAAAGTAACTAAGGAGCCACCAATATCCTTTTGATCTCTAATTGGATCGGTTAGCTCGATGCCATCAAACCTTACAAATTGCAGGTAAAATCCGGGAATAAATTGTCTGGGTTCTTTGCCTGCAACCAAAATTCCTAAGCTGGTGGGAACGGAATTTGGTTCGGGGGTGGCAAATCTCAAGGAAATCAGTTTTTGGAGCAGCGATCGTTGATTTTCGGCTAAAACTTCTGGTGCTAAGGCTGAGGTTAAGTACTCGTGCTGAAAGTTCTCTAAGTCTAAATCATCGAGAGTGGCCGAAATAAAGGGACGTAAATCGAATGGTAAATCTCTACACAAAGAGAACCCCCGGTTTTTGATGATGGGCTAGATCGTTGGCGAAGGCGCAGATGGCTTGTCGGATTTTTTTGCCATCGGAGGTGGATGCTTTGCGCTCAATTCGATCGGATTCTAAATCCTCTAGAAGTATTGCTAGCTCTTGATCATCCATACATCACTACTCAACCTGATTTTTATCTGATTATAGGTCTCCTATGGAGTTTTTGCGATTGAGAGAGCCAGACAGAAACCTTTGATTACACTGAACCAGTTCTGTTATGACAGATGCGATCGAACCTAATCGGCCTGCAACAAAACAACAGCGTGAGCGCAAATGCCTTTTTCTTTGCCCACTGGCCCGAGCTGTTCATTAGTAGTGGCTTTAATTCCTACCTGATCTGGTTGTAATCCTAAAACTTCAGCCAATCGATCGCGCATCGCGCCAATATGTGGCTTCAGCTTGGGGCGCTCGGCTACTATCACCGAGTCGATATTTACAATGTGCCAATGGCGCTCTTTCAACAAACCATGCACTTGTGCTAGCAGCTTTAAACTATCTGCCCCGGCCCACTGTGGGTCGGTGGGCGGAAAATAGTGGCCGATGTCTCCGAGGCTGAGTGCCCCCAACATTGCGTCCATAATGGCGTGGGTCAATACATCGGCATCGCTGTGACCAAGTAAACCTAGCTCATGCTCGATTTTTACACCGCCGAGAATTAAAGGTCGATCTTTGACCAACCGATGGATATCGTAGCCGTTGCCAATTCTGATTTGCATATTCAATGTGCCCTTTGGGCATTTCGTTCCAACATCTTAGCGAGTTCTGCGTCATCTACACAGCGCCGCTCTGAGCAATAAGTGGTGATGTATACCCCGTTAGTACTGCGCACATTGCTGACGCGTACCCGAAAATGATGATTAATAAACCAACAGCGCTCTTGTCCTTGGTTGTTTTCATAGTCGGTATCAATGGTCAAAATGCCATCTTGGCCAAACCAGTAGCGGCTAATTACCGGAATCTTTTCTACATAGCCTTGGTTGCGCAACAGCTTGCCCGATCGACCGCTAGCGTCACTGGGGATATCGACCAAAATCGCCGCTTTATCCTCGCTGGGGGCGCTGGTATCTTGGTTGTCTTGCCAGAAAAAACTGCCGCCGCTGCTGGCTTGGTGGGGTGCAATGCCGTGCTGTTCGCAGACACTTAGTACCCGAGGATCTGTGGGGGTGAGGACTTCGATCGAGATATTGGATTCTCCCGATTGGTCTTGAGCCGCTGCATCAAAATGATGCACCGTGCGCTGGGTATACCAAGTACCAGCACTTTTTTGGAAAAACTCGTGCATGGTGTGAGGGATATCGATCGCTGGCAGAGGAGGAGCAGAAATAGAGCTAACCATAAGGACTTGCGTAATCGTCAACATCCTCATGGTACGGTGATTTTTGGTCGAATTATTTTTCCTGAACTTTTATGGATACCTCTGCCCTACTTGCCGATCTGCGGATGGGTAATTTTAAACAGTACGATCTGCATAGCCACAACCTGCGGGGCAGCGATTTATCTCAGGCCAAACTAGGAGGGCTGAGTGGAATTTGTGTGGATCTGGGGAATGCCAATTTAGTTGGGGCAGATCTGAGTAATGCCGATTTGCGGGGGGCGAACTTGGCTGGTGCTGACTTGCAAGGAGCTGATTTGAGTGGGGCTTGTTTATACCGGGTGGATTTAACTGGGACGAAATTAGCTGGGGCTAATTTGACTGATGCCAAGCTGCAAACTGCTCGTTATGATGCCACCACTATTTGGCCAGAGGGCTTTAACTATCGATCGAGTGGGGCGATCGGGCCAGCGGCAAATCTCAACGGGGCAGTCTTAAATACTTCTAGTTTTCGCGATGTAGATCTTTCGGGTGCTAGTTTGCTAGGAGCTTATTTGGGTGGCGCAGATTTGACCGGGGCGAATTTGCAGAATGCGCGGCTGAGTCAGGCAGATTTGCGCAAAGCTTTGTTTACAGGGGCTTCTTTGCGGGGTGCCAAATTAAATGGTGCCAATGTGGCCGGAGTGGATTTTCGGGCGGTGGATTTTACCGGGGTGGAGTTTGATAGTTTGGAATCGATCGGGGGGGCAGATTTTGCGGGTTCGATCGGTTTGACAAATTCTCAAATTCAATACTTACTCAGTCACAGTGATGTCGAATTGGATACCTGGAACTCTTTTACACGCCGAACTACACGCCAAAGTTTGAGCTAATTTGTAAGTGATGTAACACGGAAAGATTGTAAGAAACGTGTCCAAACACACCCAAAACATTAGCCTAGCTGTTTACAATGGTGGTTTCAGTTGTTCATTCTTGTACCGCAGATTGGTTCATCTACATCCTTACGGCAAAGCCGCTCTCTCTAATAATTCCTCGACAGAATCTAGCCCATTCCAGAAGAAGATTCGGGCCTTGGAACAAGATATCTTGCGCATGGGATCATTGGTAGAAAAATCTTGCCGATTGTCTCATGAGGCGATGTTCGGACGTAACTTGGCGGCGTTGAAGGAGATTGATGCGATCGATCGAGAAGTTGATAAATTCTATCGACGGATTGATGTAGAAAGTGCCCAGTTGATGGCGATCGCTTCTCCTGCTGCCAAGGATCTGAGAATTTTGAATGCTTTTATTCAAATGGTGCGAGATTTAGAACGAGTCGGAGACTATGCCGAAGATCTGGGTGAGCTGGCAGTGAAAATGTTTCCTTATCCTGTACATGAATGTATGCCAGAGCTAGAGAAAATGTCTACTACAGCGCGTACTATGCTGGCCAAAAGTCTGGTGGCGATATCTGAGTTAGACGGTGAGGCCAGAGGTTCTCTAGAAAGCCTGGATGACGAAGTTGATGCTAGTTATGAGCTAATTTATGACCGCTTGGCTAGCCAGCATAATTTTCGCGGCAGTTTAGAGCCAGTAATGCTCTTGACTCTCAGCATTCGTTGCTTAGAACGAATGGCCGACCACGCCAACAATGTGGCGCGGCGGGTTAATTACATTATTACTGGCCACCATCATTAGGTTCAGGACTGGGCGCATCTGGACTTGGTGATTTGGTATTGGGTGCTCCAGGACTGGGGGAGGCTTTCTGGGGAAAGTAAGCTTCCATGACTTTGAGTACCATCGGTGCGGCCACTTTACCGCCACCGCCGCCCAGGTGCTCTCCAAAGGCATGCAGGCGCTGGTGCTGGTTCCCG
>JANOXZ010000350.1:0-2290 GCA_031418695.1 Synechococcales cyanobacterium VAR_35_metabat_10 | reverse complement strand
CGCCGGGATTTTTGGCGTGCTGCGTTCACCATAGGCAAGTGCTGCGGGAATGATAATGGTACGCACGCCCCCGTTGCGCATGCCGACATGACTAAATAGTAATTGCAACTTTGTTAAATTGACATCGAGCAGTATTAGCAGTACAAATGAACTTCAAGATTGACGATCGAAATATCCAAAATACTGACCTGTCGTCAATCCGAATTTTATTGGCCGACTCAGATCCATCAAAAATTGCACAGGTAATATCCTATACAGAGCAACAATTTCGACCTTCAGTTCGGGTTTGTAAAAGTTATGTAGATCTGTTGCCAATGCTGAGAGCGGAACTCCCAGAAATAATGTTATTAGGTATGTTTGATACCTTCAATTCCTTTGATATCTGTCAGGAGTGTTGTCAAACCTGGAAGCAGCTACCGATTGTCCTACTCTCTAGACAAAAAATCATCGATGATTATTTTCATTATTTCCGGCGGATGGCGATCACTAAGGGTGCGATAGACGTTGTTCCTCACGATCTATTGCAATTAGATCGGCTGTTTCAGGAATTGCTGCAACCGCAAACAACTACCGATCCTCAGATAGCAGCCACTGTTACAGTGCACACTATGTTGACAGCAATGACAGAGATTACTCAAATCGGTAACAACTACTTTGGTCCCTTGGCACAAGGTAACTACTGGCGCAAAGCCCACGCTTGCATCGTTAATGAATTTCCGGCTCTTGAGCACTGGTCGGCAGATCACTTTGGCATCATTAGCTGTAATGAAGCCATCCAGCAATCCCCATGCACAGAGCAAGATTTACACAGTCTGCGGAGCTGGGTAAGTGTTTACATTAGCGAATGCGAGCGAATTATTGTTGATTTTGGAGATATTTTAAAGAACTCAAGCCTCTCACCTGCGGTACTCCAACTTCTACCAGATCTAGCCTCATCACCCACAATCACATGAAATCAGTTACTCTCAGCATTGATTGTCGGCAGGTGGAAGCTCCGCAGAATAGCAACATTATGTCTATTTTCAAAGAGCAGGGCATTGTCATCAATCAAATCTGTGGCGGACAGGGCATGTGTGCATCGTGTCACTTCTTTGTCATGTCAGGTGAAGATGCGCTGACAGCAACGACTAAACAAGAACAGATGACACTTCAGTACACTAAGATTGATCGCCCAGGTGCTAGGCTAGCCTGTCAAACTTGCGTTACTGGTGATGGACTAGCGATCGAATTGCCCAAGGGCACTTTTGTTCAATCAGAGCAAGAGTTGGAGCAGTCGATCGGCAAAAAAGCAACTCAAACCCTGATCCATCCCTTGACTGGAGAGGTGCTAGTCGAAGAAGGTAAATTGATTCTACGTTCGGCGATCGAGAAAATGCAAGCGGCGACTGGTAAGTTTACCAACGCTCTATCCGCAAAAAAACTATAAAGGAGATATCTTACTAATGACACCGAAGATGCAAACACAAATTTCCCAGCAGAAAACTACTCTTCCCATTTCCACCCGTGATAGATGCCACTACAGTCGGTCTCAATTCTTCGATTTCGATCTGGAGCAGGGCAAGATTAAGGACTACAATCAACAGCGAAATATCTTAGTCGGTGAAGACTTCATCGTTTCTCTCCTCAAAGGCTTGGAACATGAAGTTGGAGAAGCAGCGGGATGGTTGCTGTACGAGATTGGTCTTGATTGGGGAAAGCAAGATGCGGTACTATTTCAATCTTGGTTTAAAGAATTATACGGTCTCACGCTGGAAACATCAAATTTAGCCTTCGCGATGGAAACATGGTGGTGGCCATATACGGTTCAGGGTTGGGGTACATGGGCACCCAATTTGAGTTCTCAAGCGAGTGGATTTATCTATGTCGATCTCTTTGATTCGGCTGTAGCCAAAACACTCGGCTATGTGGGTAAGCCCGTCTGTCATCTATATGCGGGGATATTAGCTGGATATTTCAGTGTGGCATTTTCGCAGCAACTATGCAGCACGGAAATCCAATGCTATGCGATGGGCAATGATTTTTGTCGATTTTTGATCGGTTCAAATGAACGGATTAAAGCAGCAGAATTTTGGATTTCTAGTGGTGCTAATACCAATGAGATCGCCACTCGATTTGAGCATCGAGAAATTGCTCCAGAACCAGAATTATTGTTGAGATAGGTGCAATATGAATAGACAAACACAGCGTCAGTTGAAAAGACATCCCTTGATCCGGTTTATTCGATCGGTATATAGACTTTTGCGCATTCTCTTTAAACCCACCAGAAGTAATGCCAGATTAAATTCGATCG
>JANOXZ010000349.1:0-3129 GCA_031418695.1 Synechococcales cyanobacterium VAR_35_metabat_10 | reverse complement strand
CCCACCATCGATCGTATCATAAGCAATTTCTAGTGCAGTCGAACTACTAGTCTCGGCGGCCACATTCTGGAAAGTGATAAAGCCCTTTTTCGCTACTCCAATTGTGAGAGTTGCCGAGCTACTATGATCGATTTGGGCATTGAATCCACCAAACTCTTTGGAGCCATCAATAATACGGCTGCAATCAGCGAACAAATTAATTGATTGTTCTTTGCTATCTATATTAGTGAATTGCAAGTTACAGGTGACATTTTGCCCATCTCGACGGCAATCTTCTAAAGCAAAATACAGCTTGCTTTTCTCAATTAATTTCATTTCGGGTGTAGCTGCCTTCTCTGGTTCGTCAACCTTTTGGAGCTGTTCGCTAAGGTCTTTGGGAGTATCTATCGTGACTTGAGCTGGAAGATCATTGCTCTGGGCATTGGCGACTATTGAAGATGACATGATCATGGGTAATAGTAATGCGCAAGTCAAAAAGAGTTTCATGGTGAATAGCTATGGGGTGATTGGTTACAAGCAAAACTTAAAATCAGAAATATTTGTTGCACATCAGTGGAACTACTGAGTTAAGCCAATCACCTGATGAATTGGTTCTCTTGATTGTGTGCAATATCCATTTATATTTTGTAATATGCTGAATTCTTGGGATCTTGATCACTAATCCCTAATATTTTTAGCGGTAAGCATAAATACTTGAAGACTTAAGAACATCAAAAAATTGATCGCCCTAGTATTAGTAGAGCGATCGGGAACTTACGATTTTTTGATAGAACTTGCTGCTAGCTCCGCCAGTGCAAGACCTGTTCTTTAACAGGGTTTTTGAATGGCCGATTCTCATCGATCGATTTTGCGTACTCACTCTTAATTTGGTAATACCAACGAGCCTGAGCATCAGCATCTTTAATCAACATCAGCACAGGATCATGCTTCAAACCAATCTGCTGCTTGATCACCATCTGACGATCTTGATCTAAGAATGTCCGAATAAACGGCAAGATCACTGGTTTCAACACCACCGCCCAAGGCAGAGTGGTATAAAACATCGAAGTAACTTCAGTATGTTCATCAGAAATCGGGGTAATCACCGTGAGGTTAACCACCGTATGCTTTTCAGTGGTGATCACCTCAAACCGGACACCTGGAAGCTGGAAAGAAATCTCGACTTCTGGAGTGCCACCGATTAAATCATAGAAAAAAGTCGATCGCTCTAATTTATGGCGACGCATTGTAAAACCATGGTGTGAAGGATCAAAGGCTTTGATCTCGTCGTTTAGTTCACTGGTCGATCGCCACCACCACGATCGATGGACAAAAGGCACATGGGCAGGATCCATTAAACCCACTACCGCATGATCGATATAGCAAGGGAACGGCAGCATTTGGATGACCTGATAACAGGCATCATCGCCCAGTCCAGGGACTTTGGGTGGCTCTGTTGTAGGTATTGCATCTTGGCGATCTGCTGCGGGTATATAGATCCAGATATTACCTTGGAGTTCGCGCACATGATACTTGCGCACACCATAGCGTTCTAGATCTACCTGTTGGTCAGCGGCCAGAGCAGGAATAATTGTGCAGTCGCCTTGAGAGTTAAAGCGCCAACCATGGTAGCAGCACTCTACTTCCTGGCCATCAAAGCGTCCACAACTCAAAGGAACAGCTCGATGAGGACAAATATCTCGTAGGGCAAAGACGTCACCATCATTTGTCCGCCCAAATAATACTGGTTCATTCAAAAGTGTCTTGGGCACCATTTTGCCAGTGGCGATCGCACTAGCGGGCAGCGCGTAATACCAAGTATCTCGCACAAAAGAAACAGGGTTATTCATAAACTATTTTTTGGTGGAAGAACCAGACGCTGCTGGCGAAGATTCGGGTTTACCAGATGCTTCTGGTGCGACTGGTTTAGCCGAGAATCCTGGTATTAGCTTGGAATATCTAAAGTCTTGAGGGCCAGTGTAGCCACTCAGTTTAGCTAACTGCTCAGGTGGTTGGGTACCAGGATATTTTTTGCCCCCAATATCCCAAGTCGGAAAGCCTTCAATGCCTTCCTTGCGGCAAAGATCTACCTGGGGATCCTTACCCTGTGCATGACACTCGATGTAATTAATGCTAGCTTTGGCCTCTCTGCCAAAAAGTTGCTTCTGTTCATAACAATGAGAGCAGAACCAACCACCGTACATTTTGGCACCAGTCTTTTTCAAATGCTCTGCCAAAGCTATTTCGCTAGCCCCCGATTGGGAAGTTACTGTCCAGCCATTAGGTTGCTCTGGTGCTCCGGCAGGTTCCAAAGAAGTGATTTCAACAATCGTAGGAGTATCGGCTGTGACCGAAACACCCGCACTAGAGTAGATCCCAAAAGATACCAAAAGAGTCAAAAGTCCGGCAATAAGTCCATTTGTAATCATTGATCCAACTTGATCCCACTCTCGGCCAATCAAGACCAAGACAAAAATAATGGTGGCAAAAATCGCAGAAGCAATGCAATAAGGACAAGGTGCTTTGATTACAACTGCCAATAGGTACACCAAATAGCCACTAAACACTGCCATGGCAGTGCCACCAATAAACAGTCCTGTCCAAGTCAGCTCTTGTACTTGGTTATGCAGTTTTTTATTAGACTTGGCATCAATTAACAAAGGTAAAATCGCCATTACCATCATTGCTAAATAGGCCAACAACCCAAACAAACTTAAGGGAAACCCTAAAATATTGGCGTAGGGGCTGCTGAGCACTGCATTGCAGCTATCTGCTAAACAGACTGCTTTACCACCACCGAGTTTTACCGAGGTCAAATAAGCAGTATCAGCCACACCAAGAGCGGCAAACAACCCAATTAAGGGACGAGAGAAACGGTGAAGAAAAGGGGCAGGGCGACGCATAGGGGTAATTGTTGTTGACTTAGCTATATTGAACTAATGAAGAATTGGGTCAGGAGAACTCAGCATAGATTCGCTGTAGGCGACTTGGCTTTGTTTGCTGCTGCGCATGGCTTCTACAAACTGGCTGACCCGGTTGGGATCGATCGATTGCTCTATTTTACCCTGTCGTTTTAAAGAACTGGAGACGATCGCCCCATCGGCAGCAGTGATTAACTTTGAGATATTCTCCCAGTCTGCACCGCTGCCG
>JANOXZ010000348.1:0-1879 GCA_031418695.1 Synechococcales cyanobacterium VAR_35_metabat_10 | reverse complement strand
CAATGGTACAATTGTTCGGAATCTTCCTGGCAATTTTGACGATTGACTCAATTTAGCTCTGCTTTACTCGGACAAGCACAAGCCGTAGAACTGTTGACTCAAGCGGTAATCAAACAACGGCTGGCACCCGCATATCTATTTTGTGGTGCAGATGGGGTGGGAAAAAGTTTGGCAGCAAGGTGCTTTATCGAACTATTATTGTGCGATCGAATACCAGAAAGCGAGCGAGGATTAATCCAGCAAAAATTGCGCCAAGGCAATCACCCCGATGTCTTGTGGGTAGCCCCGACATATAGTCATCAAGGTAAACTCCTCTCCGCCGCCGAAGCCACCGTCGCAGGGGTAAAGCGGAAAGCACCGCCCCAAATTCGGATCGAACAAATTCGCGAAATTGGTCAATTTTTATCCCGTCCCCCCATGTTGGGAGCCAGATCTGTCATCGTCATCGAGCAGGCGGAAACAATGGCAGAAGGGGCCGCAAATGCGCTCTTAAAGACTCTAGAGGAGCCAGGAAAGGCAACAATTATCCCGATCGCCTTAAGCGCAGAATCTCTGTTACCAACGATTGTCTCCCGCTGTCAGCGGATTCCATTTCACAGACTCAATCGCGATCTCATGGTCGAAATCTTGACTCAACTGGGGAAAGTTGAAATCGCCACTCGATCGGAAATTATTGGACTAGCACAAGGTAGTCCTGGTGCCGCAATTGCCATCTGGGAGCAGTTAGAAGCTCTACCATTCGACTTGCTTGATCAATTGACCACATTACCGATCTCTCGCCGTCAGGGATTAGAATTGGCCGTGCAGATCGATAAAGAGTTAGACTCAGGGGAGCAATTATGGCTGTTAGATTATCTTCAGTATACCTATTGGCACCGATATCGGATGACCCAGTTAGTGGAGATTCTAGAACAGACTCGATCGCATTTACTTGCCTACGTTCAACCGCGATTGGTTTGGGAATGCGCCTTACTGAAAATAGGGAATTGCTGAAGAGTTTCCATTTTGATTTCGCCGATCATACCCTAAATTAACAACGCCATAATTCATAATTCTACTCGCTGCGCTGACACAACTTCGCCCAAGTCGGCTGGTTGGGAATCTTGACTTTCCAGACTCGATCGCCTTTTTTGACAGTGCTAGCGATCGTCATTGCCGATTGGGGATTCGCCCCAGGCGGTTTGATACCCTGGATTTCCAGGCGATCGCCAACTCGAATTTGTAGCTGCTTCTTGGTGAGATACCAACTCGATCCTAAATAAACAGGCACCTCTTCCCCTGTGGCAGTGTGCAAGCGCAGCCACATCACCATATTTTTGGCAGCAATCTGCTGTTGTTTGCCATATTCGATGCTGACTACTAGACCTGTAACTCTAGTCATCTGCGGCTCTGCGGTCGATCTCATCGCGATGTTTTTTGTCGAACACTTGCCTGTCATCATTGGGGCTTCAGCGCGGACTACTGCTGGAGCCAAAGTACCAATTAGGGTAATAAACATTATTGCTATACTAATTCGTTTCATACTCGCTGGCTCGTATGGTGAATTGATAAGTCTTATATATACTTATTATAAGTCAGGAATATCAGTTCTCACTTCCAGTTAGAACTGGCAAATGCGATCGAGTCTTCCAGATCGGCAAGATTAATTCCTAATCCCCAAAACCATCCCTAATAGTAAGCCAAACCCAATCCAGACATTTTCCCGAAACATTTGCGGATAAACAGCAGGCGGAATAGTCGGTTGCTTGAGGCGGAGATATTGCCATGACCAACAACCAGCAGCAGCTATTAGTACTAGCCAAAAAATGGTCTGTAAGCCCATGATTTTGCCCATGTAGCCTAGTAATCCCACCGTTAGGGCAAAAAAGATGGCGATCGC
>JANOXZ010000347.1:0-5698 GCA_031418695.1 Synechococcales cyanobacterium VAR_35_metabat_10 | reverse complement strand
CCTTCAACGACAGCCCTGAACGAAATGTTTGGGACTAATACTTCGATCGTCAGTTTAGAAAGCTTGAAGGAAGCAGACTACGTGGTATTGGCGGGAGCGAATTCACCCTCCAATCATCCACGTTTAATGAATGAGCTAATTAAGATTCGTGATAAAGGTGGAAGAGTCATCGTGATCAATCCAGTGATGGAAATCGGGTTGGTCAAATTTGGCTCTCCTGCATTTCCGGTCAAATCCCTGCTGCCTGGCTCAGATATTGCCTCGCTATACTTGCAACCAATTCCAGGTAGTGATGTAGCTTTATCTGTGGGAATTCAAAAAGCACTGGAGGAGCAGGGACGAGTCGATCGAACATTCCTGCGGAATCATACCCAAGGATGGCAAGCAGTCATAGCACAGGCACAAGCAACTTCTTGGGAAACAATTACCACAACATGCGGTGTCTCCAAAGCAGAGATCGAAACCGCCGCCACCATCATTGGTACATCAAAAAAAGTAGTATTTGGCTGGGCGATGGGTATTACGCAACAGACTAACGGCGTAGATAATGTCTATAGTATCGCCAACACCGCTCTAGTCAGCGGCAATGCTGGCAAAATTGGAGCTGGAGTAATGCCAGTAAGAGGACATTCCAACGTCCAGGGCTTTGGCTCGATGGGTGTGACGGTGAAGCTTAAAGCAGAGATTAAACAAGCCTTAGAGCGTCTACTCGGGCGACCGTTGACATTACCCAAAGGCTATCATACCCGCGATCTGATTGAAGCAGCCGAAGCCGGGAAAGTAGACAGTCTGCTCTGTGTCGGGGGTAATATTTATGGAGCTAATCCCAATTCAGCCCAGGCAAAGCGTGCTTTGGGTAACATAGATACGATTATTTATCTCGCAACAAAACCCAACATCGGACACTTTAATGGATTAGCAAAAACCAACACAATTATTATTCCGGTGTTGAACCGGTTCGAGCATCCGTATAAGACTACGACAGAATCAGGCAATAACTTTGTGCGTCTCAATGATGAAGGTGAAACCCATTTGAAGGATGCTGATCTGGTTGCTGAGGCCGAATTTATTACCAAGTTGGCACATAATTTACTGGGGGAAACGCCAATTCCATGGCGCAAGCTGCAGGATCCTTACTATGTGCGGCAACTAATTGCCACAACTATTCCTGGCTACGAGAAAATCGCCAATATTGATGACACCAAGGAAGAATTTACTATTTCGGGGCGGATTGTAACTGAACCTCATTTCAAAACGCCCTCTGGTAAAGCCCAAATGTTCGCCACACCTTTGCCAAAGCTGACCCTGCCGAAAGCTGAAGAGTTTGGGGTCGATCGCTCTACAAATAGTCTAGTACTCGCCCTCATGACGGGACGCAGCTATTCTCAACACAATACAGTTGTCTACAAAATTGGCGATCATTATCGGGGAATGCCCCATCGTAACTGTATTTTGATCAACCGCATCGATGCTGAAAAGATTGGCTTGGCGGCACACGATCTGGTGACTGTACAAGGAAATGCAGGCAAATTAGAGAATGTCGAAACAATCTATGGCGCCGTGCGACAAGGTGCAGCGTTGATGTTCTACCCAGAAGTAAATGTAATTTTCGAGGCGAACGTTGAACCGCAAACGGGGACACCGGCCTACAAGCGCGTACCTGTAGTTGTTTATGCTAAATAGAATCGGCAGTTGTACATGTTCATACAGATTTCTAGTATGGGAATGAGGTAACATGCCTTGATGCCTTTACACCAATCAGAGATACTACACTTAAAAAAATAGCTATGCTAATCATAATGATTAGCATAGCTATTTAATGATTTTCAGAGCGTACTGAGACTATTAACAGCCATGACACCGGCGATTGCCGAAGCAGCCAAGGATGTCAGAGCTGTTCCAAACAACCACCAAGCCGCACCGGCTGCAATTTTTTGGGTTTCAATTGCCTGCTGCTGTGCTTGCTGTTTAACAGCCTTAAAACGTTTTTGTACTTCTTGCTGTACCTGCTGTGCTTGATGCATCAACCGATCGCGGGTTTCTTCGACTTTTGCGATTATTCGGTTGGCATCGGCCTCAGAGATATCATCACGAGAACTCAAGACTGCCACCAAGGTTTCTCGATCGAAGTGACTAAAGCGATCGCTCAGTGCCTCAAACCCAGCTTGGGGGTCGTCAAACACCTTACTAAAATCTTCTTGCAGACCCTCGTAGCTGAGTTCAGGACGCTCCAGCGAATTGAGGTAATCTCGTACCTTCCCAAACAAACCATCGATCGCCGACTGGAAAGTCTGCTGCACTTTCTGAATTTGTTCAGTCAATGAACGGAACGTAGATTCCACTTGGTCGGCAATTCGGTTTGCTTCTTCTTCACTCAAGTCTTCACGCTGAGACAGTAGTGCCACAAAAGTCGATCGGTCAAACTGTCCGAGTCGGTCGCCTAAACTGCCAAGTCCAGCGCTGGGGTCTTTCAAAAGTAGTTGCAAGTCACGCTTGATACTTTCTGGGTTCAGTTCTTCCTTGTGAGTATTTCGCAAATAGCTTTCTAAGTTTGCTTCAAAGTCTACCGCTTGTTTTTGGACACGGTTAGCCAAACGGCGCGGTGCCTTGATTATTGATTTAATTGCCGACTGCATTTGATCGACTGTTTTGTTGACCTGCTCTTCAGTTAGACCACCTTGCTGAGTGAGCAGTTTAACTAATGTGTCCCGATCAATTTGCGCCAGCCGATCGCGTAGGGCACCTGCACCTGCTTGTGGATCGTCAAACAAAGTTGTCAAGTCTTTTTGGATTCCTTCTGGATTAAGTTCTTCCAAGTTAGTCTTGCGTAAGTAGTCAGCGATCGCAGTAGTAGTTTTTTCATACTGTGCTTTGGCTTGCTCAGGAACCTGCAAGATATTGTCTTTTACCGATGCAAATTGGTCGAGAACTTGGTTGATTTGATTTTCATCCAAATCTTGTCGTTGGCTTAATAGCTGTACGAGGGTATCTCGATCGAACTGTGATAGCCGATCTTTCAATGCACTTACTCCCGCCTGCGGATCTTCAAATAAGGCTTTTAGATCCCGCTGAATGCCTTCTGGATTTAGTTCTTCTTTGTTGGTATCACGCAGGTAGGTTTCGACTTTGGTGCGCAATTCTTGAGCCTGTCCTTTCAAATCTGGCGACTGGACAGTTGATTCGGCCATCTGGGCAGAATCTAGTACCTCTGAGCGCACATCTTCTAAATAATTAGAGAGGCTCTCAATGCTTTCGGGCTTCAGATCGTCTCTGAGTGACAGAGTATCGACGAAGTAGCTTCGATCGATGTGCTCTAATTCTTGACGAATGACGGCTGGGTCTGCCTGAGGATCGTAGACAACATCTTTAAATTCTTTTTTTACTGATGTTTGACTTAGTTCCCAAGGAGGCGAAAACAGCAAGTAATTTTCTAAGTCTGCCCGAATCACGCTAAATGACTTAGTTTTGGTATCAGACTGGGACTGTTCAGATTGAGGCTGTTCGGAATGCTCTGCGGAACCACCCAACACCGATGTCTTGAGCTTTTGCAGTTGACCAGAAACCTTCGCTACATCCAAATCCGAAAAATCGGTATTTTGGACTACTTTACCAAGGAGCGCACTTAAACCAAATTGCAAAACCTGACTGCTCAATGTCCCGCCATTGCCGTCTTTTAGGTCAGATCCTTTGACTAGCTGCTGTAGTTTATTTGCTAATTCATCTGAGTTTAAATCTTCTGGTGTGGCAGATTTCAGTAGTTCGCGAAGCTGACTAGGAACATCTTTTTTCGCGTCTTTACCTACTAGTTGCTTCCAAGTGCTTTCAAGCCGATCGGCTATTTGGTTAATATCTTTTTTGGAGAAATCTGTTCGATTACTAATTAAGTCCACAAAGCTCTGCCGATCGATGTTGCGCAGTAAGTCGCTATCTGCAATATCCTTCAAGTCAGATTCTTTCAGAATTTTCTCGAACTGACCGCCAATTTCGTCTAGATCTAAATTGGGTAATTTTAAGTTGCTCAAAGAGCTTTGTAGCGTCTTTTGAATGCTGTTGGCATCTATCCCCGATGTTAGTTCACGGCGCACAGCGGCAGTAATATCTTCGGCTGTAGACACCAATTGATTTTTGGCGGCATTGGCACCTAGTGCAGTAGTTGCAGTACCTACGATTCCTTGCAGGCCAGAGGTGGCAGTGCTCATAATTGAACCAATTAGAGAGCCAACTGCGCTTGAACCAAGCCATACCATTACAGAGAAATAGGTAGACCAGATTACAACTCCAATGATTGCCCCGAGAAAAGAGTTGCTTACTAGACTAAGTTTGACTGCTAAAAAGCAAGCTGCAAATAGCGCGATCGTTACAGTTACTAACGCCCCTATTCCCACTTTTGTTTCAATGCCACGGAGCGTAGACATCAAACCGTCTGAGTCCTGATCTGTATCAGGCAAAGCCCCCGGAGAGGCAATAAAGGCCACCGAAAGGTTAGTTAGCAATAGCTGAAAAGCAAATGCCATCATTAGTCCAGATAATAATGACACTAGAAACTGCGGGCTAGAAAAATTCTCTAGCAGCATGACTTGCGGTTCAGTGACGATTGCCGGGTGTAGTGCTGGGCTACCCGAATTTAATAAAAAATGTAAATTTACAAACATGGTTTTCACCTTAATAAGCTCAAGTTTATTTGCTGTTTTGCGAGTGCAAAAACTAAATTGATTTTACGTAACAGCTCATAATTGTGGAACATCGTACAAATTATTTATATGCCTTGACATCTCCCAAATGGATGATCTTGAGGCTATTCTCCAAGCAAATGATTTATTAGTATTGTTGTAGTCTAGGAATGTCATGACACACCCATTTTGTAACTAATTATCTTTGGGGTTAGGGCTACTAGGTGACGAAGAATCCATAGATTCAGGGCTTGCTGTAGTAGAAGGAACTGTAGAACTCTTGCTTGCTTTGGCAGCAGGCGTGGAGCTGGATGTAGGACTAGCTGATTTCTGTGCTGCGCCAGGGGTCATGGGAGCAGAGAAAATCTTAGGTACTTCTATAACTTTAGTTTCACCAGGTACCAAGACAGGCTTGGGAACTTCGATGATTTGAGGGGGCGCAGGAACTGGTTTGTCTACTTGGATAACTTGTGGCGGTGCGGCTTTCTCAATTGTCCGTTCAATAACTTTAGTTTGTTTTTCGGGTACTGATGATGCTGGAGCCACAGGATTAGAACTGGGCGGATTGTTGATGATGGTAGTGGGAACCGCTGGGGATTGATTACTATAATAGTAATATGCAGCAAACCCTCCCAAACCGAGGAGAGCTGTAAGGACACCAATTAGCAGACCATTCGTTGCACCACTATTTTCGGCTGCCCGCTCACGTTGATATTGGATATCTTCATTACGATTGGATTGCTCTGTAGGGGTGAGGGGGCGATCATTGGGGTTTTCGCTACCTTGAGGATTATTGTATTTATTAGGCATTATACTTTTTAGATTGTTGAGTGAGTTCTACGGAAATAATATTATTCGATCGCATCTCTAGAAGCATTCTATTAAAAGGAATAAATTGTAATTTTGGTTTCTCTCTCTAAAGATAGAAGTTCAAAGGAGGTGGAAAGCTGATCAATCCTTCATATACTTTAATATTTCTCAAATGGATGACATCGCGGCTATTTTTAAAGAATTATTTACTTTAAAAA
>JANOXZ010000346.1:0-6925 GCA_031418695.1 Synechococcales cyanobacterium VAR_35_metabat_10 | reverse complement strand
GGTGCGCGCTAGCAACAAGTTCATAGACGATTCTGCTCCTTGGGCGATGTTCAAAGCCGGTCAACAGGCCGAACTCCAACAGGTTTTATACACTTTATTGGAATCTGCCAGATTAGCTGGGTTCCTGTTGTCGCCAGCGATCCCCAAAATTTCTACTGCCAAGTACAAACAGCTAGGCTTTACGATCAATTTTGATCACCTACAATCGACATGGGCAGTAGTAGATTTCAGCGCTCACAGCGCTTGGGGCTTTTTACCAGTGGGAGGACAGCTCAACTCAGCCCAACCAGTATTTGCCAGGTTAGAATTGGCATCTGAGAACTCGACATAACATTATTGAAGAGTCCATAGCTTCCGAGCACCTCAGGTGCTGACAACCATAAAAACTTTTTTTATACCCTTTTTACAAAACTTCTTCGAGGCGTTGATATGCTCAGTAATACTCCACCTAACCAGGGCGGCGCGTTTTCGCCGGAACAAGTCCTCGAAAATCGCGGACGGGTGGCAATTTTTATCGATGGCTCTAATCTTTTTTATGCGGCGCTGCAACTCAATATCGAAATTGACTACACCAAGCTGTTAGCGCGTCTCACTGGAGGTTCTCGGCTATTGCGTTCTTTTTTCTATACCGGAGTCGATCGCACCAACGAAAAACAGCAGGGCTTTTTGCTCTGGATGCGCCGCAACGGTTATCGGGTAATTGCCAAAGACTTGGTACAGCTGCCCGATGGCTCTAAGAAGGCCAACCTAGATGTAGAAATCGCCGTAGACATGATGTCCTTAGTGGGCTGCTACGACACTGCCGTTTTGGTGAGCGGTGATGGGGATCTGGCTTACGCCGTAGATGCTGTCAGCTATCGAGGAGTTCGGGTAGAAGTAGTCAGCTTACGATCGATGACAAGTGATAGTCTGATTAATGTGTCCGATCGGTACATAGATTTAGAAAATGTCCGAGAAGACATCCAAAAAACTTCCCGCAGCAATGGGCCAGGTAGCTCTGATATATGGATTTAATATTTGTATTCCCCTACCTCCAATCCCTCTCCTGACCGGGGAGAGGGGATTAACTGTATGAATCCACGTCGCTGGTCTACTACTGGGATCGCTATTGCTTTATGCTGTGGCTTGGTTTTGAGCGGCTGTGGCGGTGGGAAAAAAGACTCGTCTGCTGATAACCCCACCGCTGAAAACCAATTGACCATCGACAACTTTAGCCTAGAGCAATCTAACGCTCAGGGAAAATTGTGGTGGAAAATGAAAGCTAAGAAAGCTTCCTACACCATCGATCGCAAAGTTGCCCAGGTCAAAGATTTAGCCGGGGAACTCTATCAAGATGGTCAGGTGATCATGAGGCTGACGGCTCAAACTGCCGATGTGATTCAAGATGGCGAAAAAGTTACCTTGCGTGGGGATGTAACCACCACGGAAACCCGCAACCAATTGGTTGTCGTCAGCCAAGAACTAGAGTGGCAGCCCAACCAAGATTTATTAACTATCAGTAAAGGAGTGCGGGCTACCCACCCCAAAGCTCAGATGAATGCCGATCGAGGCACTTATATCAGTCGGCAACAAAGGTTGGAGCTATTTGATAAAATCATCGCCGTTGCCCCTGCCGAAAATATTCGGCTGCAAACCAGTTATTTGCTCTGGGATGTAGACACTGCCAATATTAGCGGTGATAAACCAGTGAGGATCGATCGCTTTAAAGAAGGCAAACAGATCGAACAAGTCAATGCCGACAGTATCAGTTACAACATCGATAAACAGGTCGCCAAACTAGGTGGCTCTAGTAAAGTGAAGTTTAATTCCATTGAACAGGCCATGAAAGTTGAGGCCAATAGTGCAACTTGGGAGATTAAATCCAACATTGTGGCGCTGCAAGACAAAATTCGCTTCGATGGCACCAAACCAGTAATGAGAGTTACTTCCAACAACGCTCGTTGGAATATTAAACAGCAGCTCATTACCGCTAGTAATGCTCTGGAAATTTTTGACCAAGCCGAACAAGCCACTTTCACTGCCAACAGCGGCAGTTTAGATTTGGCCAAAAACACTGCTGTTTTAAACGGTAACGCCCGTGGTTTCTCTACTCGCAACCAGGCAAAAATCCAAGCCGAAAAAATCACTTGGGATATCACCACCCAACAAATCACTGGTAAAGGCCAAATTCGTTATCAACAGAGCGATCCCGCCCTCAAAGTAAATGGAGCCGAAGCTCTTGGCAAACTCCAAGACCAATCGGTGGTGGTATCGGGGAATGGCAAAGATTTTGTGGAAACCCAAATTATTCCCAGTCCCGAAAGCCCCACCAAATAAAATTTTTAGCCATAAAGTGGGTGAGCGAAGCCGAACTCACCTTATGGCTAAAAATAAAAATACTGCTAAGATAAACACGAACTTTTCCTGCGCCCTATGAATACCTCCTTCACTACCGAAGAATTGCGCGATCGGCGGCGGCAGCTTCGTAAAGAGCGGCAAGTCCGTACTCTGAAAGTTTCCTGGCAAGTATTACTGCTCGGCGGCATCGGAGGAGGAGTAATTTGGGGAGTAACCAGACCGGACTGGACGATTAGCAAACCCCAACAGGTGAGCATTGCAGGCAATCAAGCTCTGACTGAAAGCGCGGTGCGCAATATGCTGGGGCTGCGTTATCCGGCTTCTTTGCTGCAGATTGAACCCCAAGTACTCAATGCCAAACTGTTAGCCCAAGGAAGTGTGGTGAAAGCCACTGTCCATCGAGAACTGATGCCGCCTCGTCTGCATGTGCAAATTAGAGACCGATTGCCGGTGGCGGTTGTGGATCGAACAATCAACAACAAAGTTATCAAAGGGCTGCTAGACGAAACTGGCCAGTGGTTGCCCCTCATCAGCTATCGATTGAAAGCCGACGAAGTACCTAATCTGCGGCTGGTTGGTAGCCAATCTTGTCCCGGTTGGTCGGAGTTATATCGTGCCATTCAACAAAGTCCAGTCCAGATCAGCGAAGTAGACTGTCAAGATCCGTTGCATTTGACCCTGGCTACTGAAATTGGTATGGTGCGAATAGGTGAGTTCGATCGCACCAAAATTTACAAACAATTACAAAGAGCACACGAACTGCGCAATTGGCAACAGTCCACATCTCTAAAAAATGCTATCGTCGATTTAGAAAATCCTCAGTCGCCCAAATTGCAAGAAATCGGAGGGAAATCCACCATTCCTATTACCAGCGATGCTAAACCACCAGTCCCAATTAGGTGAATCAAACCAAGCAGATTGAATTAAGATTGTTAAGAACATTTACTTTTTGTGCGAAAATCCATCAATACTTAGCTAATGCCCGGTATTTTGGGTTTTAATATCTCATTTAGATTTATTCTTCATCCATTTCATCGAACAAACGGTTTCAGTTGGCAGTCAGCGCCTATTCAGAGCAATCAATTATGAGCAAACCCAACCCCATTTCATACCCAGGATTCAATAACCCCATGTCTGGCAACGACCCAATGTTCGATGAAATTGTCCCCAGCAGCGTCGCCAGAATTAAAGTGATCGGCGTAGGCGGTGGCGGCAGCAATGCGATCAACCGCATGATCGCCAGCGACATCACCGGTATCGAGTTCTGGACAATGAATACCGATGCCCAGTCACTCTCGAACAATGGTGCCAATCGGCGGTTACAACTTGGCCAAAAGCTCACCAGAGGTCTAGGTGCTGGTGGCAACCCGGCGATCGGCCAAAAAGCCGCTGAAGAATCGCGAGAAGAAATCGCCGCTGCTATAGAAGGCGCTGACTTAGTCTTTATCACCGCTGGTATGGGTGGCGGGACTGGCACCGGAGCAGCTCCGATCGTTGCCGAAATCGCCAAGGAGATGGGTATTCTCACCGTTGGGGTAGTTACCAAGCCTTTTACATTTGAAGGTCGTCGTCGCACCAATCAAGCCGATGAAGGCATCGCGGCTCTGCAAAGTAGGGTTGATACATTAATTGGGATACCCAACGACAATTTGTTGAAGGTGATCTCTGAGCAGACCCCGATGCAAGATGCCTTCCGCTTCGCTGATGATGTGTTGCGATCGGGTGTGCAGGGCATTTCCGATATCATTATGATTCCGGGACTTGTTAATGTTGACTTCGCCGATGTGCGGGCTGTAATGGCCGATGCTGGTTCTGCCATGATGGGCACTGGTACTGGCTCGGGCAAAACCCGCGCAGAAGATGCTGCCAAAATGGCGATCGAGTCACCGTTGCTAGAGTCTTCGATCGAAGGTGCCCGTGGGGTAGTCTTCAACATCACTGGTGGTGTAGATCTGAGCTTGCACGATGTGAATAAAGCTGCTGAAGTGATCTACGCTGCCGTAGATCCTAACGCCAACATTATTTTTGGTGCAGTGCTAGATGAGCGAATGCAGGGTGAAGTGCATATCACGGTGATTGCCACTGGCTTCACTGGAGAATCTCAAGCTCCACCGCCAGCTCTGAACAAATCTGCGCCGATGTCTTTACCCAAGCGTTCTACAGCTTCTAGTCCGCTACCAGTGCAGGAGTCTAAGGGAACCCAAAAGGGCGGATTGGATATTCCAGAGTTTCTCCAAACTCGTCAACCCAAAAAGTAATCTAGAGCGAGATAATTCGTTTTGGTCACCTAGCCCTCCTTACTCAGGAGGGCTTTTTATATGGGAGATTCGCTACAACAAAAGAGCGACAACTCATTTGAGTTGTCGCTCTTTTGCGGATTAATCTATGAACTCCCCGAGCAAGATTCGAACTTGCGACCGATCGGTTAACAGCCGATTGCTCTACCACTGAGCTATCGAGGATTGTGATTACTGGGTTTAGGCCAGTTTTCCCATTATAACCATGCTTGTGAGTTATTGGCAAGGTTTTGTTTTGAATTTCTTTGGGAAAACTCAATCAACATCTTAAACGCCACAGATAGCGTAGTAAATAAGTACACCCACTAAATTCCAGATGCATTGGATATCATAAAGCAAAAATCACATATTTCAACTAGCACGCTTGATCTAATACCAGATATGGGGTTCCATTGATTTGTCAATCCCCACATATCGGTGATTTCTAAATGCTACTAATTTAAGAATTTCCCTTGAATTCGGAATACAATATGACTCCCTGACAAATGGCTGCACATGGAACTATCTACCCTAGACCCTTTGCACTATGCTGAGCTAGTAAAAGACAGCGGAATTGCACCTGGTTTAGCCAGCTTGAATTTTCGATCGATCACTGGTGAGACTTGTTACGACTACTTATTCATATCCCCTGAGTTGCCCAGAAATAATGCTGGACAGGTAACTCCGGGCTGGTTGCGTCGGTACACCAACTGCTTAGAAGGGGGCTGGTGGTGTGCGGGGTTAGATCCTTTGGCCGATTGGCAGCCAATGGAATGGGGAACTTTTAAGCCCAATAAACCTAAGCGCAGCAAAGAAAACAAGCCGATCAAGTACGAGCATCCACCCCAAATGGCCACCAAGCTGTTTTGTTTGCGGGTAGATGGCGCAACTTGGCAGCAAGTAGCTCAACGCTATAAACAGACTTTGCCTAAGGGCATTAGTGTCGATACCACCGAAGCGGCTGGATTTTGGCAGTGGGCGATCGAACACAAACTACCGATCGTGATTTGTGAGGGCGCTAAAAAGACCGCTGCGCTGCTTTCTCAGGGATATGTGGCCATTGGGTTGCCAGGCATTAACAGCGGCTATCGGGTGTCTAAAGACTTAGCTGGAAATACCATCGATCGACAGCTCATCGCGGAGCTAGCCGTTTTTGCTGAAGTCAAGCGGGATATTTTTATCTGCTTCGATTACGAAGTTAAGCCCAAGACCCTAGATGCAGTAAACCGCGCGATCGCCCATTTGGGGGAAGTATGCCAAGCTCAGCAATGTTCAGTAAAAGTAATTCGCCTCACAGGCCCCGAAAAAGGCGTAGATGATTTCTTGGTGGCTCAAGGCATCACCCAGTTCGAAAAACTGGCGGCAGCAGCACTAGATCTAGAGACCGATTTGGCTCGGACTCATCCTCACCATCGCCTCACCTATCCGGTGGCGGTCACTCTCCATCAACGCTATCTACAGCGTCTGGATTTTCCAGAGACTGGTATTGCTGGAGTGAAATCGGCAAAGGGCACTGGTAAAACCACGGCCTTAATTCCGTTGATCGAAGCAGCCCGCGCCGAAAATCGGCCAGTGTTGCTGTTGACTCACCGTATTCAACTCGGGCGTTTCTTGTGCGAGCGAATTGGGGTGAACTGGATTAACTCTAGTCTGGATCCAGGTAATAATTCAGCAGCCAGACTGGGTTTGTGCTTAGATTCTCTCTGGAAACTCAACCCCGAGCATTGGTTGGGTGGCATTGTAATTTTGGATGAGGTGGAGCAGTCCCTCTGGCATTTGCTGAATAGCTCGACTTGTAAAAGCAAGCGGCTAGTAATTCTCAAAACTTTCCAACGCCTGATTTCGCAGGTGGTAGCTTCCGGTGGCTTGGTGATTGGCCAAGATGCCGATTTGTCAGATATTTCGATCGATTACCTGGTAAAACTAGCTGGCTGCGAAATCGAGCCTTGGTTAGCGGTCAACGAGTGGCAACCAGAAACTGGCTGGGAAGTGAATTTCTTTGATACTCCTAACCCCACAGCTTTAATTAGTCAGTTGGAACAAGATCTCTTGGCTGGCCACAAATGCTATGTGAGTACCGATAGCCGATCGGGTCGCTATGGTTCAGATACGCTGGATCAATATATTCGCAACCAGCTTCAGCATTTAGAAAATCAGTACACCAAGACTTTGGTGATCTGTAGCCAGACTACCAATACTCCTGACCACCCAGCGGTAGACTTCGCTTCCCAGATCAACGATCGAGCTACTGAGTATGATGCGGTGTTTGTGACTCCGACCCTGGGGACCGGGGTGAGTATTGATGTGGAACA
>JANOXZ010000345.1:0-1607 GCA_031418695.1 Synechococcales cyanobacterium VAR_35_metabat_10 | reverse complement strand
ATTAACTCATTAACACAAAATTTGGAAAATGTTTCAAAAAATTTGACTCAAGAAGAAAAACCAAAAGATAAAACAGATATTTCTAGTGAAAGTAAGTATAGTTAACTCATTTTAGATTCAAAAAGAAAGAATGAGTCTCCTACAACTGTCAACAAAAGAGTAAAAGCTTCATCTTCACCTAAAGAAGTAACAGTACCAATGAAAGAGTTGTTTAAGAAGGACTCACCAACCAAAGGAAGACCACCCATCACAGATGATGTGGTGGGCGTTGAGCAGCAGTAAATGTTCTTGAGCTGCTAATTTGATGATTTGTGCCCGAAACAGCGGTCCCTGCTCGATCTTGAAGGGTCGATCGAGATCTTGCTTGACGATCTGGGCTAATTGTAACTCGCGCTCTGGTGGTGACAAGGCAGTAAGATCGATCGTCGGAATATCGATCGGTAACTCCGCTACGATACAGAGTGATTCACCGTTGGAGCTGAATGTGGTTCTAAGTGATTCGTGTCTGTGGACTAGTTGCTGGAGCGCGGATTCGAGCGCGAGTCGATCGAGCGCACCAGTTAGTCTGAATGATTGGGATAAATTATAGGCACAATTAGCCGCGTCACCCATTTGAACTGATAACCAAATCTCAGTTTGCGATGGCGTTGCCGGAACCGTCAGCAGTAGCTCACCCTCAGCAAATGGATCGAAGTCAACCGCAATTAAGTTAGAGTGGAAGCCTGTCGAGATTGGGTGAGTATTCATTAGTTTAAATAGTTTATATATATTTGAATTAATCATCAATCCCAGCTAACTTGAAACTTGCAGCTTTGGCTTGAGCAGCTTTCGCATGGGCACTTCAACAAAGTGATAGGTAACTGCTGCGGTAATCAGGGAGATAGGCGTAAATAATCCCAGAGCTAATAAACAACTATTCGAGTCAAACCCACTGCCAAACGGTACCTGAAATTGATATAGCCAAAATGTTTCTAAAAATTGAATCAGGCACCAATGCACCATGTAGATCGAATAAGAGATTGTTCCTAGATATAAAAGTGGGCGGGAATTGAAGATCCTAGAGATAAATCCATTAGTTGTACTGGCTAAAGAAAGAATCAGCAATGAAAAAGCAGGTAATGTGAGCCAATCAAAAATCACCCGACTGCGAATCCATTTGTGCATCAGTCTGATCGTTAACAGCGTCGATCCCAACTCCAGGAGTTTAAAGTTGAACTTACTTTGATGTTTACCCCATTGATATGCTTTGTAAGTGATGATGCCCATCACGCATTCTAGACCGCATCTCGCGATCGAAGGAATCCCAATAATTGATTCTAAGGTACCTTTCGTAAATTCAATTAATGCAAGTAGAGCAAGCAATGTGATGATGTAAATAAGCCAATCAGTTTTTGGCTTGGTTTTGAGCAGTGCAAATAATATAAATGGAAATACACAGTAAATCAAAAACTCTACACTAATCGACCAGGCTGGCTCATTCCAAGTACTCTTACACCACAATAGGGGTGGACAATTGAAGTCAAAAGCTTGGAGCATCAAGACATTGGCAATTAGGGCAGTGATACTAAATTTACCTGTAAACGCCTGGAAATTTGGCAAAAATAATT
>JANOXZ010000344.1:0-6539 GCA_031418695.1 Synechococcales cyanobacterium VAR_35_metabat_10 | reverse complement strand
TTGTCGTAATTCTTAAAACTACAACTATCTATTCGCCTATCGTTAGCGATTGGGTAAATTTGAGCTGTAACAAATCTAAAAATGTCCAAAGTCCAAAATCTTTAGTCTGCGCTTCGATCTACTGCGTTTCCGAACTATATTTTTCTCCATGTACTCCTATCCGAAGATTTCAAGCGATTATAATCTCTTGCCTGTCAAATACTTACAGCATGACGACTGGTTATTCTGATGAGTTCAGTCTAACACTCCATATTCGATAAACATTTAGAATCCCAACCCCTTCAGAACCCCGATCGCCCTCAACAGCCTCTCTACCCCTAAAGCGATCAACAACCCTTGTACTTTCACAATATATGCATTTCATTATGCTAAGACGTATACTGATTAAGCATTATAGCATTCACCCTAACTTTGAACAGTCCCGGAAAGTCTACTTTCCTCTTTTCATATTCCCGTTGGCAACGGATCTAATGACTTTATAACTCCTGATTTTTTTCTGTGCCTTTGTATACAGAGGATCGTCTTTAGGTACTTTTTCTAAAAGTTCGATTGCTTTACCCCAATTTTTCACTATTGCAGCCCAGTCACTCTTCGCTTCTGGACTTGTTCGCGCTTTTGCACTTGCTTCGTTTGCAAATTCGATCGCATTTGCATAATTTGTATCTTCGGCTATCCTCGATGCCTTAGAGTCGTCAGCGGTGCTCTTAACACTTAACTGAGGAGAGCGCACTGCTAAAACTAAGGCAATCGAAAGTCCAGCAATTAGTAGGTATGATGGATTGATTGTTACTTGAATATTTCCATCCCTAAATACTTTGGAGACCTTAGATTTCTCTATTTTTTTCACAGTTGAAGCTTCTGGGGTTTCAGATTCTACGAGGGGATATAGGGTCTGGTCGGTAGGAAATCTACTTCGCCTCTGTCCTTCAGCTAAACGACGAACCATGAGGTCAGAATCTCCACTTAATGTGGCTACAGAGCCAATATCTATGACTGGATTCATGGCTATAGATCTCCTAACATCCACCTCATAGTGGTTTATACAATAATTCCAGTAAGCCTTTGGTAGTGCAGGGTTCATGGCTATGGCTATTGTCATTGAGGTTCCTAATTCAACAAAGTATTTCACCCACTCCTCATCTATCCTTATTTCACTTATTATTTGTGGTTGTTCAAGGAACAACTCTTTTACAAGTTGTGGATTTGAGTGGGTCATTGCCCTTAATAGCCCTGAGTCCATCAGCTCCTGAAGAAATTTTGGGTATAGTTTTATAACTATATCCGGCTGAAGGTCAGTTCTTCGAGCAAGTTTTCTGCACTCATACGCATCTCCTCTCAGAAGGATATCCATTTCTTCGCTAGAATCATCATTTGGTTGGACTAGCGAAAGCACCTGATCGCTGCTCATAAGTTAATATCCAAATCTATTATTAAATGGTCATTATTCATAGCAATTAAGTATATCATAGCAGGTTTTTAACATATACTGGATCTCCAATAATACCAGATTAATTAAGATCTATCTAAAAAACAATGCCTAGTCTATAATGCTAAGTATCAAAGATCGTCTTTGAATTAAATTTATTTGGAGAGGATTTATGAGAAGTAAAAAAAAATTGATTTGTGTGGTACTGTGCCTCATAACTTTTTTTTCGTAGGCTGTAATAAGCCAGTCTCAAAATCAAATCCAAGTGTTTCGCCTCTTTCAGTAGAGGTTAAAGTGGGTATTAGTGCCTGGAATGGGTATCTACCATTCCACTTGATCGATAATAAATCTCTTTTCAAGTCCTTATCAGGCATAAAGTTATCTATTCAGTGGTATGAGGAGTACCTAAAAGGAATAACTGACTTATCTAGGGGCAAATTGAACGCCAATGCACAAACTTTGAGTGACACTATTTTGTCAATTGCCGAAGGGTCTGAACAGTTAGTGGTTTTAGTCCTTGATCATTCCACCGGTAATGATAAAATCATCGCTAAAGCTGGCATCAACAGTATCAAGGAGTTGAAAGGGCACACGATATCTGTTGAGAAAGGCACAGTGGATCATTACCTACTCTTATTAGCTTTGAAAAAGGCCGGTCTTAGTAAAAACGATGTCAATTTTGTATATCTCGATACCGAAAACTCCGCTAAAGCCTTTGCCTCTGGGAAGGTTGACGCTACTGCTGTATTTGCACCGTTTACGAATACGGCACTAAAAGCGGGGGGGAAAGAACTAGCCAGCTCTAAGGACTTTCCTGGTGCAATTTCCGATGTACTTGCTTTTAGGGCCGAATTCCTCGATGCACATCCAGAATCAGTGCAGGAAGTGGTCAACAGTTGGTTTGAGGCTCTTGACTATATCAAGAGAGATAACGAAACGGCGATTAAGACCATGGCTGATCGAGTCAAGATTAGTATTAATGAGTACCGGAATTTAGAAAGCGGCTTACACCTAACTGATCGTGCAGATAACCTTGTATCATTTGATCCAACTAAACGAGGTACATTGTTTGATTCAGCTAATTCACTGAAAAAAACTCTGATCGAGTTGGGTCTTACAAAAAATAATTCCGACCTTGCCGGGATGTTTGATGATCGCTTCGTGAAGGCTTACAAGCCTAAACAGTAATCATCTTGATAACTACTGAGGTCAATGTTTCACTGAGTAGAATTGGGTGGTTTATTGGATTCGCAGAATCTGAATGGTAAGGTCAGTTGGTAAACTATTTCCCCACTGTTGATTGGTTGGGTCATTGGGGAAATAGTTTACGATGCTTTCAGAAACAGATCTTTAAAAGCACTACTATTTAAGGGTTTAGAGAGTATCGTGATGCAAAATTATATGAATCGTTGTCTTACCCGTAGATTCTCTAAATGATATAAATTCATAGTTAAACATTTTTTATGCATGGGATGATTATCTCATTATTTTCTCATTTACCCTCCCACATCCTCTGGATGTGCCCGCTGGCCTGCTATGATGTCGAAATAGGAAAAGTAGCTTCATTCAATCTCATGTTTACAAACAAATTTCGGTTTGCAATCGCTGTACTCATTAGCTTTGTTCAGATTGTCAGTAATATTCAGCTCGACAAGGCTGACGCTAATCCAGCAAACAAAGAATCTGCTGCCGAAACCGATCGACGCAGAACTCAAGAGTTATTTAGCACCCTAAGCGAGGAGGAGCTAAGACGAGATCGGAAAATCAATCAGATCGTCGATAGTTGGGAAGACACTGTTGACGCGGCTGGGCTACATACCCTTCTTAATAAAAACAAGGAAATTTATACACTCCTGAGATTTGATTTTCACAGGGAGATGGAAATGTCAGCTATCAGAAAACTGTTTGCACCAAAAAACCAAGCAGATCTACAGCGGATAGTAAAGTGTCACGTAATTCCATTCAGGCTGTTGAAGACTACCATTCCCAATAACTCGACAGTAGTATTAAAAACAATGCAAGATGGCTGCACAGTTAAGGTGCGAGGAGAATTTATTGAACAATTAGTACCAGAGGAAAAAACTACCAGCCAATCTAACGGAACAGAATGCTCTTATGAAGGATCGATCGCAGGACTGCCAGTGACACGATGCCGTGATACTAGCCGCTCTGTTACCCGAAAAACTGGGAGAATAATAACTTATAGTAAGACTAAAATATGGATCGATGGCGATCAAGTTAATGAAGCTCCGAACGGAGGTGATGGTATGTATGTACCATACAAGGTCTACAAAATGAATATGCCTCCAGATTTACAGCTCAAATACAGGAAATAAATTTTGTGGTAGCTTTGGTGATTTTTTTCAGGTCGAGATACTTACAATTTCCCTCACAAATCGTTGTCATCCCCAATCAGTATCTTTGAAAGCTAGGATTCGTGTTATGTAAATCGGCCAAAACATCTATTTTCACCAAAAGTTGGAAGAACCCAATATGCCTGTTATTTGATAATTTTAATGCGACTCGCTATCTGGGTTTTGTAAATAAAAAGAAATCATCAATTTAATTCACATGCGAAATTTATTAGTTGCAATAGCTATTTTTTTACTGGTTATCCTCACACCTAATTTGGCGATCGGTAAAGCACCCACAGCAAAATCTCTCCTATGGGAAATATCCGGAAATCAATTAGCTCACCCATCTTACCTATTTGGAACTATCCATTCAGGCTGTACTGAGAAACTAGCTCTAACACCTCAGCAACAACAAGCAATCAATAAATCTCAGCAACTCTATTTAGAAGCTGACATAAATAATTTCAATTATGACAATGGATATACTGTTGGTGAAGAAAGATTGGAAGATGTCCTGAAAGCCAATGAATACAAAAAAGTTAAGGATTTCTTTGAGAAACGTGCATATTCCGATATTAATTTAAAGCGTCCTTCCTTTTTAGCATTCGTAGCTGAAGCATTGGTTCGTCGGGAATTTTTGAACAAACAATGCAAAGGAACTTATTCTCGTGAACAAATTTTGATTGATGCTGCTAATCGTCGAAAAATGAAAGTATTGGAGATTGAGACAGGAAAAGATCGAACAAAAATATTTAAAAAAATGCTTTTAAGGGATGGAATAGACATGTTATTGTCAACCATTGATAAATACCAGCAATCAGAACCTGCTGACATAGAAAAAAAGGTGAAAGCTACTAATGAACAATATTTTAGTGGTGATGTTACTGAAATGGCTAAATTAGAACCCAATATGTCTGCTGCTGAACGACGAATATTCACCATTTTACTTGATGATCGAAACCGACTATGGATACCAAGAATGCGTAAAATCATGGCACGAAAATCCACTTTCTTTGGCTTTGGCGGTGCACACTTAGGAGGTAAAGTTGGGGTTATTTCTTTATTAGAAGCTGATGGATATAAACTGAAACCGATATTTGGTGGTAACAGGCCAAGATCTTAGTAAATTATCAATAGGTGTAGTTATCTTAATCACCCAGATTTTTTAGCAACAACTCCATATACTCACGCTGCTGATGTATCGCTTGGAGAACTGAACTTTGCGCCCGATCGCTTTCCCAGTTATCGTGGCTTCTCCGAGGATTCCATCATCGAGGATATTACCACTGAGAGCATTACCACCTGGGGTGATCGTCATTTCAAAGCGGGTCGACATATCGTCTTGCCAATAGGTTCCAAGCCAAGTTCCGGTAAGGTTTGCCATAAAGCTAAGGGGAAACGATGGTGCTGTTAGGATTTAACCATAATGCCATGGATTTAGAGACCTGAAAATTCATTAGATTTCTGAAGAATCACTTCAACTTTTCTAGTCTGTTCAACAATTTCTCTGCTAGCTCTTTCACATCATCAGGGATATCAGAGATTTTTATCAAGCGATGTAATGATTTTGCAGTGGATTTGCTGGCTTCTAATAATCCGGTCACATGACCGGATTTTTGCTGAGAGACTTGAGGGACATCTTCCAAATATCGCCGGATGGTTTTATCTGACTTACCTACAATGACTGATAAGGAAGGTATCAGGGATTTCTGCCCTTTCTTTGGTCTTCCTGATGTGTAATTGTATCCGGCCAGCTTAAGACGCTCAGCTAAATCTTTTACCTCTTCAGGGGTGTAATCACGGCGTTTCTCATTTTCTGTGGCTTCGATCGCCAGAGCCATTTCAGTATCTTGACTAGCATCAAAATCATATCGGCGAATGGGGATTCCCTGGCTGAAATGAGTATTGAATGCTTCAGGGTTAAATACACTCAAATGATATATCGCTGCTCGCCGATGCCCTCCGGCAAGTAAATTACCTTTAATATCTACAGCGATCGGTTGAATCAGTCCAACTGCCGAAATAGATTCTGCTAGAGCCTCAACATGAGGTTGATTCAAAGAGCGCGTGTCTCCTCCTGGTCGATCAGTAATCTCCTCAAGAGGTATATTTATAGATGTGTTATTTACCGCAGTTTGATCGATTCTTTTAGCACTGGAGGTTATTCCAGCAAAAGGACTCTTAGACATTTTTCCACCCTTTCAAAATCTGTGCTCCAATTTTTTCATAATCAGCCATTGCATCTTTCCCTGCCTCCGAATAGCGGCTGACCGGTATTCCTTCATAGGCTGCATCACGATAGACTGCTAACTGCCTAATCCCTCCATCAAAGGACTTTAACCCTTGCTCTGCGAAAAGAGAACTAGCCGCATCATACAGTTTCTTCCCACGAGGTAGACCTGTTAAAAGAATGCAGTACTTGTTAGGATTCGGCCTGAGTGTATCAGCCAAAGCAAGAGTTGCTCGCACATCAAAGATATCAACCTTAGTTGGAATGATTACCAAAGTTGATGTTTCAATTAGTTCTACCAACTCTACTGAGTTTGTCCGAGCTGGTGTGTCTACAATCAGCACATCGTAGTTTGATACTTTATCTGCTGCATCCTGGACGCCAAAGGGCAGGTCGAACTGAGAATGCTCAGCCCAATCGATCGCAGTACGGTTAGGGTCTCCATCCGCTAAAATCACCCGTTTTTTGGGCTTGCGAGTTGCGAAATATTGACATAGGTGGATCGCTGAGGTGGTTTTACCCACGCCAC
>JANOXZ010000343.1:0-13048 GCA_031418695.1 Synechococcales cyanobacterium VAR_35_metabat_10 | reverse complement strand
GGTGCAACTGTAGATGCTACTAAGGCTGAGCAAATCTTTAAGCAAAAAGGTGATATTGCTTCTGCTACCAATGCCCAAAACTTTGTGAAGTCGATCGAAATTGCTCGCCAACCAACTAAGCCTAGTCAAGGCGGCGGCGGTAGCTTTGTAGATGTCATCACTGGTGTAGCCTCCACTCTACTCAAGTTCTTTTAAACATCAAAATCTCGGTTTTATTTGGTCGATCGGTGAACTTAGGTGATTCTCAGGAATTAGTGTACCGCTGTCGTTGAGTTCGGCTCCGCTCACCCAACTGAATGGTCAAAGTGAAGTGGGACTTTATTATCGGGAAATCACCTTAGGCGAACTGAACTAATAAGACTTGTTTGATTCTCAGGAAATTGCCGAAGACCGAGTCCAGTGCTAGAGTGCAAAAGAATAGATTCGCCATCGGCGATGCTGCGCAAACGAGGCAACTTGGCACTGGATTTCCGTAATATTAATACCCTCTGGGCTTCGGCTTTAGTTAGCACCCTCGAACATTTAGGGGTGTCTTTGGCCGTAGTTTGTCCTGGTTCCCGTTCTACCCCGTTGGCTGTGGCTTTTGCTCAGTCTGCAAAAATCTCCGCGATCCCAGTTCTTGATGAACGATCGGCGGCTTTTTTTGCTTTGGGTCACGGTAAACGCACTGGTCAACCAGCGGTGGTACTGTGTACTTCTGGCACGGCGGCGGCCAATTTTTATCCAGCGGTGATCGAAGCCCGCGAAAGTCGGGTGCCATTGTTGGTTTTGACAGCCGATCGACCAGCGGAATTAAGAGACTGCCATTCGGGTCAGACCATTGATCAGCTCAAAATTTATGGCAATTATCCCAACTGGCAAGCCGAGATTGCAGTGCCTGCTGTAGAGCTGTTGACTTATCTTCAACAGACAATTATTTATGCTTGGGAGCGTACCCAGATTTCCCATGGTGGGGCTGTTCATTTGAACCTGCCTTTTCGGGATCCTCTCCCCCCAGTGGCGCAGCCCGAGATCTTGGCTTTGGCAGAGCGGATCTATTTGCAGTTTCCAGATGTACTGGCGATCAGTAGTAAAGCAATCCAAGATTGGACAATCCCAGCAGCTTGGTCTGAACAACGAGGCTTGATTGTAGCGGGGATCGCGCAGCCTGCTGACCCAGAGGCTTATGCTCAGGCGGTTAATGACATTGCGCTGGCTTTGGGGTGGCCAATTTTAGCTGAGGGTCTATCACCTTTGCGCCAGTATTTTAGTGATCAATTAGTCACCACTTATGATCTGATTTTGCGACAGCCAGAATTGGCTCTAGATCTAAGACCAACTGTGATTCTGCAACTTGGGGATCTGCCTACCAGTAAGGAACTGCGTCAATGGTTAGCTATGGTGCGCCCTCCGACTTGGATTCTGGAAACCTCTGTCCAAAATGTCAATGCTCTACATTTAAATGCTACTTATCTACGATCGACTGTAGTAGATTTGGCCGAAAAACTACAAACTATCCAACCAGTGAACACAATCACTACAAATAGTTACACTGAGCGGTGGCTGAAGCTCGATCGGCAGGTGCGGGCAGAGATTGATCTGACCATGCTGAAACTAGAAACCCTCTGTGAGTGCAAGATTCCCTGGCTGCTATCTCAAGTTTTACCACCAGAGAGCTTAGTATTTGTGGCCAACAGTATGCCGATCCGCGATATGGAGTTCTTTTGGCGACCCAATCAGCAGCATTACCACATTTTGGGCAACCGAGGAGCGAATGGCATTGATGGCACGCTTTCTACGGCTCTGGGGGCTTTGCATCAACATAACCAGCCAGGAATTTTGATCACTGGGGATCTGTCTTTGCTCCATGATACAAATGGCCTATTGCTGCGTCAGCAATTTCAGGGAAGTCTGACTATTTTACTGATCAACAATAATGGTGGTGGTATTTTTGGCATGTTGCCGATCGGGCAGTTTGATCCACCTTTTACAGAATTTTTTACTACTCCCCAAAATGTAAATTTTGCTACTCTTTGTGAGGCTTATCAAATTCCGCATCAAAAAATTGAGAGCTGGTCAATGCTGCAAACAGAAATTTCTCAGCTTGGTGCATCGGGGATCACTTGTTGGGAGATCAGCACCAATTCTGAACTAGATAACCAGTGGCGGAAAGAGAATTTGGCACAATTTGTTACCAATATTTAAGGTCGGCTAACCCCACTTCTACCCCACCCACTAAAACCTACGGTCTATGAGATTCTGGAATTGGGTGTAATTGGCCTGTAGGAAACAAGTATTCAAGCTTTCTGTAATGGGACTATGAGTGCTCATTACCAAGAGTTTTGCCAAATATTTTGGCTAGGAGCTTTTGGTGATGCACTCTTACTCCAATCTGTTACAGAAACTGCAACACCTGACAGCCAAAGGTTTGTTTCTCGTAAACTGAATTTTCCGCGCTTAATAATTAATTAAGTTTTGGAACAAAAAAATTCTGTTAATGTCATAAACAACCAATAGCTGAACAGTTGTTGGAATCTGCATCAGGTTAAAGTCAGTCCTAGACTTTTTTGTCTGTGGATTGGCTGAGAATTGGTTAGTGACTCGGTTAATAAGTCTTAATCTTTGATTACCTTTTGCAACTTTTGACCGCTCCTTACCCAGTTAACTTATATGCCCATTGACTTATTTGGTTAACCTATTTGACTGTACAGATTAACTTCTGGATTACCTCCAGGAAATCAGACAAACTCGTTGGATCAGGAGCGTACTGGAACTATGCCTAACCTTAAAACCATGACTGATAGACAGCCTAAGTACACCGGCGATAGCATCCGCAGCTATCTTCACGAAATCGGGCGCGTTCCCCTGCTGAGCCACGAGGAAGAAATTACTCTGGGCAAACAGGTGCAGCAAATGGTGGTGCTGCAGGAACTCCAGACCAAACTACAAGAAGATTCTGGCCAACCCGTGCTAGATAGTGATTTGGCGTTGGCTGCTCAGATTGATGAGCAGGCGCTAAAACGGGTG
Organism: Synechococcales cyanobacterium VAR_35_metabat_10; assembly: GCA_031418695.1. Taxonomy (GTDB): domain Bacteria; phylum Cyanobacteriota; class Cyanobacteriia; order Cyanobacteriales; family Chamaesiphonaceae; genus JAAFHZ01. The sequence goes on along the minus strand of JANOXZ010000343.1, from coordinate 10,042 downwards.
TTTCTGCTTGGTCAGCGCGCCAAAAAACGCATGATCGAAGCCAATTTGCGTCTGGTAGTAGCGATCGCCAAGAAATACCAAAAGCGCAACTTGGAATTTTTAGACCTCATTCAAGAAGGCTCTCTTGGTCTGGAGCGTGGTGTAGAGAAGTTTGACCCTACTCGGGGCTATAAATTCTCGACCTATGCCTACTGGTGGATTCGGCAGGCCATTACTCGGGCGATCGCTCAACAGGCGCGATCGATTCGGTTGCCAATTCACATCACCGAGAAGCTGAACAAAATCAAAAAAACTCAGCGCGAACTTTCCCAGTCTTTGGGTCGTAGCCCTACTACCCAAGAAATTGCGGTGGTGCTGGAGTTGGATCCGGCACAAATTCGTGAATACCTGAGCATTTCGCGACAGCCCGTGTCGTTAGATATTAAGGTCGGTGACAACCAAGATACCGAGCTTTCGGAGTTGTTAGAAGATGGTAGCCCATCCCCCGAAAGCTATACAGTTCAAGACAGCCTGCGTCGTGACCTGATTGGTATTTTGAACGAACTGTCACCGCAGCAGCGTCAAGTCCTCAGCCTGCGCTTTGGCTTGGATGGAGATTCGGAAATGTCTTTGGCTAAAGTTGGCCAAATCCTCAATCTCAGTCGAGAACGGGTGCGCCAGTTAGAGCACCAAGCTCTGTCTCAGCTCCGTCGCCGTCACCGCGATTTTCAGGACTATGTGGCTAGCTAGACCATTTTAGAGAGTAAGTAACAATAGAGAATCTGGAGTCAAGTGGTAAGATCCCCACTACTCCAGATTCTTTATTTTTAGACTGAAATGATCTTGTTGTTACAGAAAAATAAGTTATAACTGTGGTAGCGAGATTCAGGTATACTCATAGATGCCGAGATTATCGGTTCTAAGTTCACCCCTCTATTTAAATAATTCGTCTCAGGCGTAAAGCTATGTTGCTCCATCAGGTCGTTCGGTTTTGTTTTTCAGCTACTAAGGTCTGCTTAACTGGCCTTTTAATTAGTGCTGTTTTGACCAGCGGTTTTACTCTCAACGCCGAGGCTAAGCCTTTGGCCAGTCGTCCGGCTTTGCAGTCTACCTTGTCTAGTGGAACTGTGGCTACTAATAGCCGTTCCTTGGCAAACGGGACTTATCTGTATGGTGAATCTAACCAGCCCGGTGAAACTGGGCGAGAATATGTGGTTTTTGAGAACCATGGTGGCTCGGCAGTAGGAGCAGTATTTTTGGCTAACTCAGAATATAGTTGTTTCTCTGGAAAGGTTAAGCCATACCAGCTAGACATGATGGTGGAGGATACCTACGACAATGTTCGTCGTCCTTATGCGGTTAGCCTAGAGTCAATGTCTGGTGAAACTACCACTGGTTTGGAATACCGATCGGTACAACAGATTGGGCCAAAAGAAGTGAACCTTCTTCAGACCTGTCGCAAGTTCTACCAAGATCGCTTCAGCAAAAAAGCGATTGGCGGCTAACTAAATTTTTGATTCTTACTAAAAACCCTGTAACCACAGGGTTTTTGACTTTTGGAGCATCTACTTTGAAAATATCGATTAGCCTATTGTTGTTGGGGAGTCATTTATTACTCCCGATCTTTGCCTTTGCTCAACCAGCTAGACTCCCTAACCCAGTGGAAACCATGGTGAATGATCCCTATCAGTGGCTAGAAGATGTGGAAGGTGCTCGATCGATCGAGTGGGTGAAGAAACAGAATGATCGATCGACCAAAATTTTGAAGGCTCGCCCGGAGTTTGAGTCCAGTCGCCAGAAGACTTTAGAGCTTTTAAATAGCAAAGACAAAATTCCGTACTTTAGGCGGATCGGCAATTTTGTTTATAACCTGTGGACAGATCAAAAGAATCAGCGGGGTCTATGGCGGCGGACTACTTTGGCGGAATATCAAAAACCGCTGCCTGCTTGGGAGAATGTTTTAGATGTTGATGCTTTGGGTCAGGCCGAAAAAGAAAGTTGGACTTGGGGCGGGGCAGATTGTTTTGCTCCAGAGTATCGCCGCTGTTTGATTTCTTTGGCGCGGGGTGGCTCAGATGCGGTGGTGGTGCGGGAGTTTGATCTGACTACTAAAAGCTTTATTACGGGTGGTTTCAGTTTGCCTGAAGCTAAGTCCGATCTGGCCTGGAAAGATGAGAACACCATTTATGTGGGCACCGATTTTGGCACGGGCAGTATGACCAAATCTGGTTATCCGCGTGTGATTAAGGAATGGCGAAGAGGTACGCCTTTAGCCAGTGCAATAACGGTGTTTGAGGTAAAAGAAAGTGATGTTTCGGCTTCAGTTGCAGTTAACTATTGGTATGGTGGTCAACGGCGCATTTTGTTTCATCGCAGCGTCGATTTTTATCATAATGAGGCTTTTGAGCTTCAGGATGGTCAACTAGTTAAAGTCAATAAGCCCAGTGATGCCATTTATTCAACCTTTTCGGGTTATGTAACACTCAAGCTACGCAGTGATTGGCAAGTTGCTGGCAAAACTTACAAGGCTGGGTCACTTTTATTGGCTAACTACAGAGTTTATAATGACTATGCAATTGGAAGGCAAGAGTTTAATGTTTTGTTTGAGCCAACGGCTACCAAGAGTTTGGTTGATTACAGCTTTACCCGGGAGCATGTGATTTTAAATGTTCTAGATGATGTGAAGAGTCGCTTGGTAGAGATCCGACTATCTAGCACCAAGCATATTTTTCCTCTTCATGAGCAAGAACCACGATCAATTAACCTGCCGCAAAATGGCACGATTCATCTAGATAGTTTGTTTGATCCTAGTTTGCCTGATGATCTTTTGGCCGATCGATATGTTATTAACTACAAGGATTTTTTAACTCCTGATAGTTTGATGTTGGGTCGGGCTGGTAGTGATGCTCGACAGTTACTTAAACAACTGCCCCAGCGCTTTGATAGCAAGGGGATGAAGGTAGAGCAGTTTTTTGCAATTAGCAAAGATAAAACTCGGGTGCCTTATTTTGTGGTTTCGCCTAAAGGGGTGAAAACCGATGGTTCTAATCCGACGCTGCTCTATGGTTATGGCGGTTTTCAGGTGAATCAACAACCTTGGTATAGTGGTTCTTGGGGGAATAATTGGCTAAAGAAAGGGGGCGTGTTGGTGTTAGCGAATATTCGCGGTGGTGGGGAATATGGTCCGACTTGGCATCAGGCGGGCATTAAAGCTAAGAAGCAGAATAGCTATGATGATTTCATTGCGATCGCCGAAGACCTGATCGATCGTAAAATCACCACTCCACATCACTTGGGAATTATGGGTGGGAGCAATGGTGGCTTGTTAGTGGGAGCGACTTTTGTGCAGCGACCAGATTTGTTTAATGCGGTGGTTTGCCAAGTGCCGTTGCTAGATATGCAGCGTTACCATCGTTTGTTGGCGGGGAATTCTTGGGTAGCGGAGTATGGAAATCCTGATCAGCCTGCTGAATGGGACTACATTAGTCGCTATAGTCCTTATCAGAATGTCAAAAAGGGGGTGAAGTATCCCAAGGTGTTTTTCAATACTTCTACGAAGGACGATCGGGTACATCCGGCTCATGCTCGTAAAATGGTGGCAAAGATGTTGGAGCAAGGCCATGAGGTGCTGTATTTCGAGAATATCGAAGGTGGCCATGGAGGCGCAGCCGACAATAATCAGCGGGCGACGTTGAGCGGTTTGGAGTTTGCATATTTATGGATGCAGTTGGGAACACCGTAGGGGCAAATCGCATTTGCCCTTCACGGTGTTTGTTGAATTCCAATATGGTTCGAGGCCACAACGATACAATAAAAGGTGTTCCCTGAGCGGAGCTGAAGGAACACCCATAGAAATCATTAAATTCATTGAATTCATCGGGGTGGGATTCGACTTCGCTCACCCACCCGTTTAGTAGATTTCTGGATATCAAAGGCGATCGGGTATCTTGGGATTTTTGGATCGAGGATTTTTTTGCCATCGATGGCTTTTTAGCGGATCTGTGGAGATCTTTAGAATTCGATGCCGGGTTGGGCTTTGATGCCTTGTTCTTTGAAGGGATGTTTGAGGATCTGCATTTCTGTGACTAGATCGGCATGTTCGATTAGTTCTGGGGGTGCGCCGCGCCCGGTGAGGATGACATGGGTGTTAGTGGGTTTTTGGCGGAGTCCGGCGAGGACTTCTTCGATTTGCAGGTAGCCCAGTTTGAGGGCGATGTTGACTTCGTCAAGCAAAACAGTGCGGTAGTTGGAGTCTAGGATGTATTCTAGGGATTTTTGCCAAGCGGCTTGGGCCATTTGAATATCTCGATCGCGGTCTTGGGTATCCCAGGTGAAGCCTTCGCCCATAGCGTGAAACTCTAGCTGGTCGGCGAATTTGGAGAGGACGTTTTTTTCGGCGGGTTCCCAGGCTCCTTTGATATATTGAATAATTGCTACCCGATAACCATGACCCAATGACCTTAAGACCATGCCCAATGCGGCGGTGGTTTTACCTTTGCCGTTGCCGGTGTTGACAATTACCAAGCCTTTTTCGGCGATCGCGTTGGCTATGCGATCAGCCTGAACTTCTTGGCGGCGCTGCATTTTTTGTTGGTACTGCTCGGTGGTAAGGTCAGCCATGGGTGATCTGAGAAAATATGGAGTCTTTGGATTGTAAGCGAATCGATCACTAACTTGGAATTTTGTGGTCGGTTTCTTAATCACCGTGATTATACGGAATTTGCTGTTTTCTTCCTGATAATCGATCAGCATTTGCGTATAACTACGGATCTCGCTTAGTTATATGGGTGGTTATGTTGGTCATGGCGATGTTCTATCTCACTGCAACTACTGATCCTGATCATGCTTAAAAAATTCTTCTTGCCTTGTCTCGCTGCGGCGATCACCTTTGGTGCAAGCGAAGCTATCGCTTTACCGCTGCCCTTAAGTGTTCCATCAGCGACTGCTGCTCCAGTTATTTTTCCGTTAAGCCTATCTGTATCTAGCAAAACTTTATCTAATTCTGATCTTAGCAGCATCAAGAAAGAAGTTGCTGGATTGATTCAAGCAATGAATGCTAGAAATACCAAGAAATATATAGGCTATTACTCTAAAAAATATGAAGCCGATCGGGGAAGTGTCAAAGTTGATTATAATACCCTTCTTTCACAGGCAAAAGCTTCATTAGAAATGCTGCAAGCATTTGGAATCAAAATTGATTCTCAAGATGTCAGAATTGCTGGTATCGGCAATAATAAAGCAACTGTCGAAATAATTTACAAGGTAGATTTATCTAAAGATTCTCCATTTGCTGATGCCCGAGCAAAGGTCAAGAAAGGTAAGCCTAGTGGCATATTTATGACCATGGAAAAAATCAATGGCAGATGGCTAATTATTTCGGATGAAAATTTGATAGTTAATGAATCACCGATCGCAACTAATATTCAAAAGCCAGGAGCAAATGACAAAAATGCAGCAATGGCAGTCACTGCTATAGACCAGCAGTTTTTTACAGTTTTCTTTAATCGCCACCTAGATGCATTAAACCGCAAGAATCTTAACGACTATTTGGCTACTTTGGATGCTAGTTCTCCACAGTACAAAAAAAGCAAAGAAGAAACCGTACAGTTGTTTAAAGAATACACTTTGAAATTTACTGCACAGTCTGTGAAACTTATCTCACGAGATAAAAATGAAGCTGTAGTAGAGATGGTCGCTACTGTGAAGAAGGTCAGCGGTGGTGGTTTTAAAGACAGCAAAATGAAAACTACTAACTTCCTCAAAAAAAGTGATGGTAAGTGGCGGATTGTTGATACATCGATCGACTCTGTAACTGAGTTGGTAGCCAAGAAATAATACGAAAGCAACAATTCTGTTGAAATCATCGGTTCAACCTCACCCCAGCCTTCTCCCATCAAGGGAAAAGGGGTTGGAGGATGAGGGTGATCAACGATTCAATAAATCCATCAGATCTTTGCTGTGCTTAGATTCTGTGCCGAAAATATAGTTAGGGGTGAAAACAGTGATGTCGTTGCCACCCAAGTTGCGGAGATGACTGACGGCTTCGCGCCATTGGCTTTGATTGACCACGATCGTCACTGCATACCAGTTGATATCTTGGTTGGAATAAACTTTGGCAACTGTAGGGCCGCGCATTCCAGCTAGCTCTGACATGTGGCTGGCTAGGAGCTTTTTGCCTAGACTGTCGGCGCTATCGCCTTGGATATTGGCGGTAATCGAAGTGAATTTTTTGGCTTCTAGGTGGGCTTCGATCGAATCCAAAATCACCTCAGTAATTTCTTGCTTGCGCGGGTCGGCCTTCAGCAAATCTCTATTAGCAATCATGCAAGCCTGAGATTTCAGCATCGGTGCGCCGGTAATTTGACGCAGGCGATTTTCTCGTAGAGTAGTTCCAGTACTGCTGACATCGGCAATCATATCGGCGTAGCCCATTTTAGGCGCGGCTTCTAAGGCTCCATTGGCATCTACTAATGAACAGCGAGTGACTTGGTGCTTTTGGAGCCAGTTTTTGGTGAGCTGAGGATATTTGGTTACAATCCGCAGATTACGGCCTTTTTGTTGATGAAAGTCGATCGCTAAATCAGCCAAGTCAGCCATGGAGACTACGTCGATCCAGCTTTCTGGAACGGCTAGCACCAGCTCACAGCGACCAAAGCCCAACTCAGGATAGACATTAATTATGTGGTCATAGCCAATGCTTTCTTCGGCTACTAGGTCATAGCCAGTAATGCCTAAATCGACGCTGCCTTCTTGTACCTTGGTAACAATATCGGAAGCCCGCTGAAAGATCACCTCTACTTCTGGCAAGCTAGGGATCTTGGCAATATATTGCCGATCGTTGGGGCGAGATATTTTGAGACCAGCAGCAGCCAATAGCTCGGAAGTAGATTTTTCGAGGGCACCTTTGCTGGGAATCGCAATTCGCAGTTTATCGTCGGCTCTTTTGAGGTTCATGGTTAGTTATTAGGGCTGCTGGATCTGAGTAATAGCGGCGGCGATCGCCTCCGGTGAAAGCGAAGCTATCGAGAGGGACTGTTCTCGACCATTTTGTTGAAGACGGAGGGTTTGGCTCTGCTGTTCGGCAGCGCTCACTTGGATAGTCCGAAGATGATGGGGTGGATGATTTGGTAATGCATCTCGATTGAGTTCTACGGAAATTCCGGCCTGACGTAGTGCTGTAGCAACTTGGATACCGTAGGCAAGGCTGTCGTTGCAGATTACCAACACCGATGCTGGAAACTCTTGGGGCACAAATTTATTTTCTTGTTTGAGAGCTAAGAGTAGCAAATCCAGATCAAAAGAACAGCCAGTGGCAGGGGTGGCACTACCGCCCAAATTGGCCACCAAATTATCGTAGCGACCACCACCGCAGAAGGTTTTGTCGGCTCCTAAAGCGGGGTGTCCTACCTCAAAAACAATACCGGTGTAATATTGGAAATCTTTGTCCATACCCAGGTCGATCGAGATTTTACTTTCGTCTACTCCGTAGGCTTGCAGCAGTTGCAAAATTTCTTGCAGTTCCCGCAGGGCTTGATTATCGCATTGATATTTATCTAAGAAAGCTTGGATTTGGCCAAAGACGGTCTGAGGAGAACCCTGCATCTGACATAGATCGGTCATGAAGTCCAAGGCTCGGTCAATTTCTTTGGTGCAATCACGGCGCTTAATTTTGGTGAGCAGTCGATCGGCGATTTCGTCTTCGCTGCGGTTGCCAGTTAACTCGATATTTAAGCTATCCAGCAATTCCAAAATAGTCGCTTTGGCCTGATTGGAGTCTTGTCCAGCAAATAGTTTGACTAATTGACTTTCCTGTTCGGCCTGCCCAAAGTTCGGATACATCTCACTCAACAACTGCCGCAGGCGATCTCGTCCCGCTGCCGATCTCATTTCGGCTAGGTTACTTAGGAGTAGATTGCGCAATCGATCTTCTAAGCCCAGCTTTTCTAAGAACTGAGTCAAAATCCCCATGTGGCTAAGAGTTAGCCGAAAATCAGCCACTGCCAAATTTTCTAGACAGCGACAGGTAGCGGCAATAACTTCGGCATCGGCAAGGGTGCCTACTGCTCCAATCGCTTCTATCCCAACTTGGGTGAACTGCCGATCGGACTTAAACACAGCCCCGCTGTATTGAAAGCGAGCCGGTAGACCTATAGGGTTGAGCTGATGATCTACATAAGCCCGCGCCACCGACGCAGTGATTTCTGGCCGCAGGCATAGGTGACTGTTTTGATGGACAAATTCTTGCATTTTGGCGATGACTTCGCCGCCAGATTTCAACAGATACAGTTCTTCCTGCACCACGATCGGCAGCTCGATCGGCTGGTAGCCAAAAGACTGGAAACACTGCTGAAGCTTTTCGGTTACTTGCTTACCGTAAGCGTACTCGCGGGGAGAAACATCATGAGCGCCAAGCACTCGCTCTACATTGGGTGATTGCATTACTGCGGGGATTCGACTTGAAGAATTATGCCGAGGTTTAGCATACCGTGCTGGGCGCATCAATCGAACAACTGGTCTGGAAAAACTGTTATTTAGGTGCGGTTGATCCTTATTGACAATAATTCGCATAATGGTTAGGATAGGGACAAATCAGAAATATTAGCCTCGATACTTGTAATAGTATGCGTTTGTAGATTGGGCATTGCTCAATACAGTCTGAGGGTTAGGAAGTTTCAGCCAGACCCAGAAAACAGCATCTCAATCAAGCCTCTGAGCAGCAAGAATTTCTTACTAAAAATATTATTTTTTACACCCACAGGAAAATTACATGTCCTTGTCTGAACTCAGCGCCCTCCCGATGGGCACCACTGCATCAATTTTGGGAATTAGAGCTGAAAGTGTTTTAGAGCAAAGATTGCAAGCATTGGGTTTCAGAGTAGGCCGGGAAATATCGATCGTGCGCAAGGCATGGCTGGGTGGCCCTTTGCATATACGGATTGGTACTACCGAAGTGATTATGCGTCGCCGTGATGCCCGAGCCATTCAAGTTCAACCTGCATAACTGGCCAACTTAAATGACTAATTCTATTAACTGCAACAAGTGCAATCCTGATGGCAGTCCTTTGCTGGATGTGATGAGTACCGATGGTTTGAAGCAAATTGCAGTTTTGGGAATGCCCAATACTGGTAAATCTACTTTCTTCAATCGGTTGACTGGAGCCAATGCCAGTATTGGTAATTGGCCAGGAATCACTGTTGATTTGTTAGCAGCGAAGATTAAGTTAGGACAGCAGCAAACCCAGGTAGTGGATTTGCCAGGGATCTATGACCTGCGCGGTTTTTCGGAAGATGAAGAGGTAGTAAGGCGATTTTTAGAGAGTAACCCAGTTCATTTAGTAATTATTATTCTCAACTCTAGCCAGCTCGATCGACAGATTAGTTTGGCTTTGCAAATTAAGCATTTGGGTTTACCAGCTTTACTGTTATTGAATATGGCCGATGAGGCACCCAAGTTTGGGGTACATATCGATGCCGAACAGATTTCCCAGCGGCTCCAGATGCCGGTGTTTCAGATTAGTGCTAAGTATGGCCAGGGCTTTGCCCAAGCCAAGAGTTTGATTGCTGAGCGGTTGGGTCTACAGTCAGAGCCAGTGTTGGCTGGGGTAGTCGATCAAAATCTAGTCAGCGATGAGCAGTTCGCAGCGGAAATGGAAGATTTGATCGCCAATGGTTTTGCAGTTTCTAGTAAGTTTAAAAATACTCTGACCACTAGGCTCGATCGGGTGCTTTTGCATCCGATTTTTGGTTTGCCGATTTTCTTTGGGGCGATGTACCTGATGTTTCAGGTGGTCTATACCATTGGTAAGCCGCTACAAGATGGCTTGAATCAAGGGGTGGAATGGTTTAAGACTGCTGCGCTAGAGCCATTGCTGAGCTTTTTACCCAAGTTTCCTCATGATTTGTTGATTGATGGGCTGTATGGTGGGGTGGGCACAGTAGCCGCGTTTATTCCGGTGATTTGGATATTTTTCATCTGTATGGCGATCGTCGAAGATAGTGGCTATCTCTCGCGATCGGCTTATTTGATGGATGCCTTTATGGAAAGGCTGGGTTTGGATGGTCG
>JANOXZ010000342.1:0-2277 GCA_031418695.1 Synechococcales cyanobacterium VAR_35_metabat_10 | reverse complement strand
TGACGACCTCATGATCATCCAATTGAGAGGCACCGATATAGATACTCGACTGATACTATTCTTAAGTAGTAGCTAGTAATAACTATGGTTAATCTAGTTCTTCAAACCACAAGATCCGGAGCAGCTATCATGACAAGTTCTACCAAAGGAATTCCTTCCCCTCAAGATCGCAATAGCTGGAATTGGGGATTTACTCCCCAAGCCGAGCTTTGGAATGGACGTATAGCCATGATTGGTTTCATGGCTGCCCTTCTGACTGAATTGCTTTCTAATCAAGGTGTTTTACATTTCTGGAATCTTATGGAAACCAGTACAATGATGTAGTAAATCGACTTAGCCAACCTATTCTTCATGGTTGGCTAAGTCTTTACAATTTTTGGGTCGTAATAACAATCTTTTTTGCTCAATTGGTTCTCTAGAATGGCGATTCGCCGTGGGACAACACTTTATGAACACAAAGCTTGACACACAAACTTTACCTGAACAAATAATTAGGATCGCAAGTTATGAAAATCAATGCCTACGCAGCACAAAGTGCCACTACCCCACTTGCACCATTCAATTTTCAGCGACGTGATCTGGGTAAACACGATGTGCAAATGGATATTCTTTATTGTGGGGTCTGTCACTCAGACCTACATACTGCCCGAGGTGAATGGGGCGGTACGACTTATCCTTGTGTACCCGGTCATGAAATTATTGGACGGGTGGTGGCAGATGGAGAACACGTCAATAAATTTAAAGTAGGTGACACCGCAGGAGTCGGTTGTATGGTAGATTCTTGCCGCACTTGTGCCAACTGTGAAGAAGACCTCGAACAGTTCTGTGATGCCACAACCTTTACTTACAACTCTCCTGATAAACACACTGGCGGCACAACATTTGGTGGATATTCTGACAGTATGATTGTAGATGAAGCATTTGTACTAAAAATTCCGCCGAATTTAGATCTCGCTGCAACTGCTCCACTGCTATGCGCGGGAATTACCACTTATTCTCCTCTGCGCCACAACAATGTCAGTCCGGGGCAAAAAGTGGGCGTAGTCGGATTGGGTGGACTGGGTCACGTTGGCGTGAAATTAGCAAAGGCTTTTGGCGCACATGTAGTTGTTTTCACTACCTCATCAAATAAAGTTGAAGATGCAAAGCGTTTGGGCGCAGATGAAGTCGTCAATTCTAAAAACGAGGATGAGATGAAAAAACACCTGAACAGTTTCCATTTTATTCTTGACACCGTATCTGCCCAGCACGACATTAACGCTTACTTAGTTCTGTTAAAACGTGATGGCAATCTTACCCAAGTGGGTGTACCAGCAGAACCGCTTTCTCTGAATGTGGGCAGTTTAATCTATGGGCGGCGAAGTCTCAGTGGCTCCTTGATTGGTGGCATTAAGGAAACTCAAGAGATGCTGGATTTCTGTGGCGAGCATAGTGTTACTGCCGACATTGAACTCATCCCTATCCAGAAAATCAATGAAGCTTACGATCGATTAGTAAAAAGCGATGTAAAATATCGCTTTGTTATAGATATGGCTTCGTTGAAACAATCTGCATAGAATCATCTAATAGGTTTTTCAAAGACATCATTAACCACCCAAATTTATCAACAGGTTTCAAAACTACTAAATATAGGCTATTTTTATGTTGCAAGCAAAAATGACAGCTACTGAAATCACCGATGAAATAGCTCAACTGAATGAGTGGAAAACTGTTAATGATAAGCTGAACAGAGTTTTTGAGTTTAAAGATTTTGTCGATGCCTTTGCCTTTATAACTAAAGTGGCGATCATCGCCGAAAAAATGGATCATCATCCTGAACTTTTCAATGTCTATAATCGGGTGGTTATCGACCTTGCCACCCATGATATAGGGGGAATAGGGGTTTTAGACATTGAGCTGGCTAAAAAAATTGATGCTGTGTTCAAGGCCACATAAGCTAATCATAGTGCAGATAATATGCTCTTTCCTGAACCATCTTATCTACCAAAAGTATATCCAGCACCAATTATCACACCCACATCAGCACTTCGATTACTAGGAAAACCCGCATTGAGTCGCACCGTACCAGTGAAATTACTAGACATCGGAATATCCACGCCGCCAGAAACTGCTGGACTCACAAATAAGCCTTCGGCATAGCGTATTTGTGCGCCGCCGCCAATAAAAGGTGCCGCGATTGTCTTACCTTCACTATTGCGAATCGGAAAATCTGCACTCAATATAATCATCGAAGTGGCCGCCTCCCGACCAAATAGCACAGTGGCATCATGTAAAGAG
>JANOXZ010000341.1:0-1527 GCA_031418695.1 Synechococcales cyanobacterium VAR_35_metabat_10 | reverse complement strand
TTCATCATAACCACCAGCAGCATGAGTGCAACCCTCACCACCCAAGAAGTCTCGATCGTTATTGCCGCCCAGCAGTCCCCGGCCATGCTGCGCGAAGATCTACTTAAATACAGCGGCATCATTCCCGAAGATTGGCAGCTTAGCCGCCAGCCCGTCAGCGGTGAACAGCTCAGCCAGCTAGCCTTTGACAATGGCTGTAGCCTTGCGGCTCAGCCCGATCGACTGATGTTTTTGGAAGCGATCGGTGACAAGCCACCCGAAAAAGTGTTGATTGGCGACGTGGCACGCAGATATGTCGAAATCATGAAAGCTGGCAGCTATCAAGCCGTGGGCATCAATTTTCGCAGCTACGTACCTTACCCTAACGACAATGATGCTGCCGATAAATACATTTGCAGCAAGCTTTTAGCTCCTGGCGACTGGCAAACTTATGGCAAAGAAAATGTCCGCGCTGCCCTCAATTTGCTCTATCCCCTAGAGCGTGGCCAACTAAACCTTTCAATCAACTCTGCTAGCATCCAACAGCCCGAGCAAGAGCCTTTACCAATTTTGCTGTTTTCTGGCAACTTTAACTACGACGTGAAAGAAGTACCCGCCGAAAAACGCATTCCTACCATGGCCGCTTTGATTGATAACTGGATTACCGACTACGACACCTTCCGCGAACTTATTAGCCAAAAATTTGTGGCCTTGCTGGGGGAGAACTAAACATCCTGGTGCCACCGCCGTTTCCTGGGGTGTTTTTGTATTTAGACGACTCCGCCCAAACAGTTAAACAGATGTGGCAGCAGTTTGAAATCTTCGATCGCTGAAGGCGCAAGCTTAGCTCCTACCTCCTAGATCCAATTTATAGGTCTGAATAGATCCAGTGGAAAGATTGGACTCCGTAACCGAACAGAAATCTCAAGAGATTCGGCTAGAGCTGCGCCGTGCTGCTTTAGCCATCAGTTTTTTGTTACTCAGCGGCACTGCCTGGTATCACTTTGTAGAGGGGTGGAAATGGCTGGATGCGGCCTATATGACTATGATTACCCTCTCTACCGTAGGCTTTGGTGAAACTCATCCTTTGGGCGATCGGGGTCGAATTTTTACCATGACTCTAATTACTTCGGGAGTCTTGACCATTGGCTACACCGCCAACACCTTTACTGATGCCCTACTGGGCGGCTATTTTGTAGAAGAGCGTAAACTGCGTCTGCGTCGGAAACTCGTGAAATCTCTGAACCAACATTATTTAATTTGTGGCTTCGGCCGCATCGGGCGGCAAATTGCTGATGAGTTTGCCGCCGAAAAAGCCCCCTTTGTGGTGATCGATTCTAGCGCTGAGCAGGTCGAAATTGCCCAAAAATGCGGTTATACGGCGATCCAAGCCGATGCCACCTTAGATGAAACCCTAATTGAGTTAGGAGTAGAGCGGGCTAATTGCTTGGTAACTGCCTTGCCTTCCGATGCCGAAAACCTGTATATCATTCTCTCCGCTAAAAGCCTAAACCCCATCTTGAAGGCGGCGATTAGGTAAATGCAGGG
>JANOXZ010000340.1:0-2583 GCA_031418695.1 Synechococcales cyanobacterium VAR_35_metabat_10 | reverse complement strand
GGCGCAAAAAAGTAAATCGATCGGGGACTGTATTCAACTAAAGACTAAGGTGAAGTAAGCAGTTTTTGTAGGAGAACTGCTTACTTCACCCAATATTAGTAAAGGGCTTTGGCTTCTTACGCAGATGCGGAGCTTTCCGCTTCAGACATCTGCCTCTCAATAGTTGAAATTTCAGCATTGATGGCAGCTAGGCGAGTCTCATGAAAATCACGGGCAGCTTTGAGCATGTTTAGCTTGTGCCGTCTGTAGTCTTGGTAAGATGTTTGATTAGAGCCGCAGCAAAAAGGAAAAAACATATGCACTGACCTAAATGAGGTATATACAAGTTAACGAGATCTATCGATCTGTAGATTCCATTTTAGCCAATTTATCTGTTTTTGCCATGGCTATCTGACTGTGCAACACGGCTTGGGTGAGACTATGAAAAACCATCCGTTTAAATAACCAATGTGGGGTGTTATGCAGGAATTTGTCGGCCTAACACCCTGATTTGACATGTTAGACTGAAATCTGTACAGGCTCATCACTTGGATCCCACATACCAAACATGGCTTAGCTCGCTCCCAAGCTACGATGAGCCAAGCACACTTCGTGAGAGGATAACGTTCCTGCCACCACTAACCGTACCGATTCTGCTGAGCCACTTCTAGAGGACTGAACAATCACCGCGCTTTATTTCTGCGTTTCTAGACCGTTTACGCCATCCAATCTGGTGGTGCTATGAGCATGTTTTCCGTCCTATGTTCGGCTCAGGTGCGGGTGAGAAAACCAACAATTTCAGTGTTTGAGGCTCGATTGATCGCCGTTGAGGGCGCACGATAATTTCTAATGCGATCGGTCTTCAGGAATGTTCGATCGCCGGGATGAGTTTGGCACTGCTCCCATATAATGTAACTGTAACTACCCCCGAATCGATTCATCGAATTGTTGCTGTTTACATGAACTACTTATAGCCTGCTGCACCAGACTAAAAATATAAATTACTAATTATGGCATACAATAATTTCACTTTAGATTCTGTCAAAAATCAATTTAAGTTAAAAATAACTGATGAACGATTTTGTGAATCTTTGCCATTGGTGGAGCCACAGCCAAGTATGTTAGATATTTTCAATCAATCGTTTCGTTTAGCTGAAGTCGCTAGGACTGAAAAGGCTAAGTCTGAATTATTGGTCAGTCCGATTTTAGTTGAAGCAAGAAGACTTACTAACGAACAAGTACAGCTATTTTCTGGTGAAGAGTTTGATGTCGATAAAGAGCGTGGTTTAAACGGATTCTGTGATTTCCTATTTAGTAAATCACAGAATCCGTTTACTATCGACGCTCCAGTGTTAATGCTAGTCGAAGCTAAACGAGGAGAGATAGAAACTGGATTGGGCCAATGCGTGGCTGAGATGCTTGCAGCACAGTTTTACAATCAAAGTCAGGAGCAAATTACTCCAGTTATTTATGGTTGTGTGACTAGCGGTACGATCTGGCAGTTTCTTAAGTTAGAAGGCAGTAGTGTCGCGATCGATCCTACTAATTATTTTGTTGTGCCCATACAGAAAATCCTTGGCATTCTAAAATGGATCTTAAACCAATAGCTTAATATTTTTCAATCAATCCTTCCTGTGCCTCCATTCCACTTAAGGTAAAGATATTTATTGAGTTTCTTAAGAAGTCGATTTTAGATTTGGTTTAAAAATATTAGTGAGTTAACTATAGTTGAGCGTAGACGCATTGCAAGCACAAACTACGTGGGATGAAATGCTGCTTCATCTTCCAGATATCTCGCTGGAATCTGCAAAGCATTATGGCCTTGTAATGGAAAATAGTGGGAGGTAATCTATAGTGATCCCTCCACACCCTGAATTTCTACTACTGCGCGATGTAACCGCCATCCACCATCAATGTTTCCCCAGTTACAAATGAGGCATGATCGGAAGATAGCCACAGCACTGCGTTAGCGACCTCCGATGGTTGTCCAACTCGACCCATGGGGTGAATCCCTGCCATGTAAGCCTTCGCTTCATCTTGCCCGCCAGTAGCTTTTTCAAACATCTCGGTGGCGATCGCCCCTGGTCCAACGGCATTAATGCGGATGCCCGATTTGGCATATTGCAGCGCAGCCGCTTTGGTTAAACCTTCCACCGCATACTTACTGGCTGTGTAGAGGGGCACACTCGGCATTGCCACTACACCGAGAATAGATGACGTATTAACGATCGTGCCACTTCCCTGCTTGAGCATTTGCACGATCTCATATTTCATCGATAGCCAGACTCCCTTCACATTAACGTTCATAATGCGATCGTATTCCGAACCTGGTTGATCGCTCAATGAAGGATTCTCGCCATAAGTTCCCGCATTATTAAAGGCAATATCCACCCGACCAAAAACTTCAACTGTTTTGTCAATCATTGTTTTGACATCTGATTCTTTAGTAACATCCGTTGTTATGAAGAATGCTTCTCCACCAGCATCTTTAATTATTTTCACTGTCTCCTCTCCTTCGATCGATCGACGACCTGTTACCACTACTTTGGCTCCTTGCTGGGCATAGGCGATCGCTGTAGCTCTACCAATTCCTGAAGTGCCGCC
>JANOXZ010000339.1:0-1669 GCA_031418695.1 Synechococcales cyanobacterium VAR_35_metabat_10 | reverse complement strand
TAGTAGGTTTTAATGGGTTACGAATAGCAGCATAAGGTTTAGTCCTCGTTTAATTTATTGCGGAGCTGTTGTAAAGATACCTTTGCTAACACGCTTATTACTGGTAATGGATCTTGAAGAGCGATTTCTAGGTAAGGAATAGTTTCGGTGTTACCTACTTTACCCAAAGAGCTAACCGCAGCTTTCCGTACGTCCAAATCTGGGTCTTTGATTGATCGAATCAATGGCTCAACAGAACCCGCATAATTCACCTGCCCTAAAGCTGCCGCTGCTTCACAGCGTAGAATCTCAGAAGGATCTTGGAGAGTTTTTACCAGGATTTCGCAGGCGTGCAGATCGCCTTTTTCTTGGGCTAGATGAGAGATTGCGCTGATTACTGCACAGCGCACATCGATCGACTTATGATTCAATGCCGGATATAAATACTCCGCCGCCTCAGCACCTACAAAAGACAACGCCCAAGCCGCATGACCCTTAGTAGTCTCCGGGTTACTATCATCGGCAATGATATCCAGCAAAGCAGGCACCGAAACCTCGCCAATTCGAGCTAAAGCTCCTACTGAAGAACCATGAACTACCGTATCCGGGTCATGCAAAAAAGCATGAAGTAAGGCTGGGACAGCCGTGGGATCTTCGATGAGGGCGATCGACTTGGCTGCTGCTCGTCGGATGGTGACATTAGGATTATGGAGCAGAGCCTCAATTAACTGGGGCGTAGCTGTTTCGCCAATTTCTCCCAGGGTTTCGGCTGCCCGTAGCATAATGACTCCTCGGGTATCACCCAAACCTTCTTCGATAATGCGCTGGAGAACTGCGGTATCACTGGCATCAAAGCTATGCAGTGCCATCTGGGTATTGACGGTACATAGAAGTTCATCAGTGATAATTTGGGCGGGAGTTAGCTCAGTCATTAAATTATCCGGCACTCAATTGAGCATGTTGGTCGCGCAACTGTTGCAGCTTGCTGTCGATCAATTCTAGATCGGGAGACATCGCTGTGGTCATTTGGGACTTGGTGAGCTTGGCTTTCTGAGCGGCTTCGGTGATGTCTTGCACCAACCGTTCCCGATATTCCTCCATCTCCGCAATTACTTCGGCTAGTTCTGCAGCAGTTACCGATTCAGTAGAGTTTTCAATAGATTCTGTCATAATTTTTTGCTAAAAAAGGTTTTCCCATTTTAAAGTATTTTACGTCGCAGTATTTACCGCTAGCAGATTTTTATCCTCTAGCGAATCTTCATTGAGCAAGGGCTGGGCGGGTATTCCTTGCCAGTGGGTACCGGCAGGCAGGGTTTCACCTTTCATCAACAAAGAGACAGAATGTAGCTGTGAGCCTGGTTCCATCTGAGTATCATAAAGGACGATCGAGCCATGGCCAACTGAGCAGTTTTTGCCAATGCGTAAATTGGACATCTTCATCACTCGGTCTTCAAATAAGTGGGTTTGCAATCCACAGAAATAATTTAGAGCTGCTCTTTTAACAGCCAGATCAATAGCAGAACTCAAATTAAATTAGAATGTTAAATGATGAAATAAATGATTATAAAATTAATAAATTCTTAATTTCATTAAATCTCAACAATTCTAAAACTCTCTCATGGAGTTTCTGCAAACACCAGTTTGCTACCAATCACCACCAGTTAATGAACCTATGGAGTTTTGAAGTACA
>JANOXZ010000338.1:0-7727 GCA_031418695.1 Synechococcales cyanobacterium VAR_35_metabat_10 | reverse complement strand
GGACAAGGAATTTTAGAACACTCCAAATTTTCCCCCAGATTCTCATTGCTATCGGGGTTCCAATAGCCGCGACTGGTTTCGTAGTAAATAACCTTTTGGCATTTTACTTTGAGTTTACCAGCACAAAGTAACTTAGTTTTCTGCACTCCCTGCCGATTTACATGGGAATACTTGCTCAAAGGCTGCTGACAAGATGGGCAAGGATACTCCGTCACCCCCAATAATTCTGCTACCGCCCTCACCGCTGGCGTATCCTGTAAATTCATCGAAGTCTTAGCATTAGTCAATGCTGGAGTCAGAATATCTTGATTCCAACCAATAAAATACTTCTGCCAATCTTTTTCACCCTTAGCGATCGAGTCCAAGTCTTCTTCCATAGCTGCCGTAAACTTCGGCTCTTGAATTTTAGGAAATATTTTGGCAAGTACTCGATCGGTCTCAATCCCCAAATCAGTTGCCCAGAGAACTTTCGGTTTGTTGCTCTCGCCTCTAAAATCCACATAGCCCCCATCCCGCAAAGTAGTCATAATTCCCGAATAAGTACTAGGTCTACCGACTCCCAGTTTTTCTAGTTTCTCAATTAATGTTGGCTCCGTGAATCTAGCTGGTGGCTTGGTCTGTTTCTTTTCGGCCTCTATTTTTAATGGCTGTACCTGCTGACCTCTTTTAAGAATTGGCAGTTGGCTATCTTTGCTAATATCGTCCCAACACCAGGTATAACCAGCTTCTAATAAAATACTGCCTCGCGCTTCCCATAAAATTTCACTAGACTGAATAACTACGCGGGTTTTATCTAAAATCGCCGGACTACACAAACTAGCCACGGCTCTGCGCCAAATCAAAGCATAAACCTTGTACTCCTCGTCACTAAGATCTCCTTGAATAGCTTTAGGAGTACTAGCTACATTGGTGGGCCGAATGGCTTCGTGGGCTTCTTGTGCACCTTTTTTATTGCGGTGTTGCACTGGTTTAATGGGCACAGCAGCGGGCTTAAATCCTAGCAACCATTCTCGGGCCTGAGCGGCAAAATCAGCCGAAAGCATCACCGAATCTGTCCGCATATAGGTAATTAATCCGCGCTCGTAAAGCTTCTGCGCTACTTCCATGACTCTCTTGGCATTGATGCCATGTCGAACACCCGCGATTTTTTGGAGGGAGCTGGTGATTAATGGTGGCGGCGGATTCTTGCTGGTCTTTTTGCCGCTGTATTCAACTATTTTATGAATGGCGGCTTGGGCTAGTTGGATAATCCGATCGGCCTCAGCTTGACTATTGACTCGCTTAGATTCTGGCTTCTTGACTTCCCTGGTATCAATTGCATCATCACTAGTTTCTTCTGGGGAACTATTAATGTTGGGATTCTCCGCTGTAGCATCGCTAATAGTCCCACAATAATGAGCGGTAAATCCTTCCCGATATTCGGCAGTCAGCGACCAATAATCTTCAGGCTTAAAAGCCTGAATCTTTTCTTCTAATTCACAGACCAATCGCAGGGCACAGGACTGTACTCGACCAGCGCTTTTACCCACATTGGGCAACTGCCAGAGCAACGGTGATACTTTATATCCCACAAATTTATCCAGACACTGGCGTGCCCGTTGTGCCCCAACCAAATCCCAATCGAGGGTATCTCTAGCTTGGGCAAAGGCTTTTTGGATGGCAGCGGGGGTGATTTCTCCATAGGTCACGCGGCGATATTGACCTTTTTTGAGCCCCAGAAGTAGTAACAGATTAGAGCTGATCCCTTCGCCTTCTCTGTCTTCGTCGGTGGCAAGGTAAACCATGTGAGCATCTTTGACGGCTTTTTTTAGTTCGGCTAGGGTCGCTCGACCCCGATCGCCATTAGGCTCATAGTCACAAAGTACTTTATCTCCCTCAATTCTAATCCCAGTGTCACTTTCCCCACCTTTGGTGAGCTGAGCAATATGGCCAAAAGAAGCCTTGACCTCGTACTGACTGCCCAATATCTTGCGCACCGTGCCACATTTAGTTGGAGACTCAACTATTACCAAATTCTTAGCCATGATCGTAATACTTTAGTTCTATTATTTTACCTCATTTTAGGCCTAATGATTAATCCTCAAACGAAAAAAACTCGTCTTTAAGCGAGCTTCTTTTCTTAAGTCAAAAATTGCTAAAACTAAAAATCGATGCCAATTTTAGCGGTGATGCCACGTAGGGAATGATAACCGCCACCAATCCGGAGAGAATCGCCAATCTTCACATCTGCTCCACCACTCACTGCCACACTAACATCGGTGTTACTGGTTTGCTTAAACAAATCGGTAGTGACATTTGATCGGGTAATATTTGCCTGTCCCTGGAAATAGACCCCAACGCCACCATAGAGTGATACATTTGGTGCCACCTTAAAATGACCTAAGAGATCGGCTCCAATTTGTGGAGTCAGATTTTTGCGACCTAGATTATCAAAGCCAGTAGGGAACTGCTGTAAGAGAGTTCCTGGCACTGAGTAATCATTTAATGTTCCTGGGGGCAAACTATCTTGGTTAAAGACAGCGCCTACTTCAATGCCGATCGGGGTATCTCCAAAGCGGTAGCCGATCGCTGGGTTAACCGTGCCATTTTTGAAGCCCACAGAAACCGAGGCTGTGCCCAAATTTGGGCGCGGAGGATTAAACTCTTGATCGGACTGTCCAAAACGCCGATTTGGAGCTGGCCGGTTAGAGTCAGGAGAGCGCTCAATTACGGTACTAGGGTTGCCATATTCTGAGTATCCTGGCGGGGCACCGTAGGGAGCCGGAATAAATCCTGGTACGATCGTTGGATAATATTGCTGGTTGCGATCAAGCCTAATTCGCTCCTGACGTAGTCTCTCTAATCTTTCTTTAGATTCTCGTACTTCTCGATCGTTACCAAAGCTATTACGCAGTCGATCGACTTCACTGTCGGTACGATTTTGAAGATTTTGGTCTTCTGGTGTTGAGAATGTAGAACCACCGTTGCTATTTTCCCGTCGAATGGTTTCGGCTTCTTTTAAAATTCGTTCAGCTTCTCGTTGTCTGTCTGCGGCAGATTGTTCTAAGGCAATTAACGAATCTTGAGCCAATGAATCTGTAGTCAATGGCTGCAATTTTTCGATGTTTTTGGCTGAGGCTACGGCGGGAGTACAGAGGCCAATTACTGCGCTAATAACCACCAGCAAGAGTTTGTGGTGCTTCATTGATATGCTCCAATTTGATAATTAAGTAGTGGTAGTGCAGCCATTATTGAATTGATTATTGAACTGTGAAAGAAGAATTATGGATGAAAATAATGTGTCGCCCAGCATAGGCAGCCTGATCATGGTTTTCTAAAAATAGGCTGAGCCGCAAAATATGTAGAAGTTTTGCAGCAAACTTCAAGTTGGTGGAGGGGCTTTGCCATCATCAGGATCATGAACAACTCTGGCTACCAATGGAGTCGAGGCAGTGTTTTCTTGACCAATTGTAGGAGTTGCTTTCATCAGCCAGACTTGGGCAAATATGGTAGTCATGCTAGTAAAAACAACTAATAGAAATATGCTAATCTGCGAATTATTCTGCATGGGAATTTGTCTAAGTTTAATCAACTAGATATATAGAGCCTTAAAGCACATCTAAAGATCGAAATCGATAGTACTGTTTCTGCCAGAAAGATCCTAGGCCAGCAAAGGCTGACTGCATATCTGTTAGCACTTGTACCCGATACTGAAGATATATATTACTTTGTCGATCAACAGTTAGCAAAAGTTCCATTCTTTTGTAGGCAATTTTCAAAAATAATTCCCGTTCTTCTCCTTCGTCTAAAATCTTTTCTTTGACGAAGTGTAGAATAATATCAACCTGATTCCAAATCGGTAAAATGTCATCAGGGTTATTAGTAGCTGCTCGTTGATAGTAGTCGATCGCTGTGTTTAAGTAGGCTTTGTCACGGTGGGAAATTGCCAATTCATGAAAGACCCCAGCGATGAAATTGTATATCTTGCATTTATCGCTAGCTGGCTGGGCAGATCCATCCACAAAGTTCAGAGCAAAGTAACAAATCGCCAGAGAATCGCTGTACTTTTTTAATCGATCATAACAGCGAGCCATGTTGATCAGAATATTGATATCTAGGCTAGCTGAAGATTGCAGGGCTAAATGATAGCATTCCAAAGCCGCTGGGTAATCTTTTGATCGATTGAGTTGGTGGGCTTTTTGAATGGTCTTAGTGGTGATAGCAATGACATTGGGATCAGCGACCACCTTGGCATTACTATCTTTCAATCCCGTGATGGTATTGATAATTTCTGAGACAGTGAGGACTTGATCGATCGATGATGCTTGAGCTATATCCTGTTTTAATTTATTAAGATTTTCGTAACCCATTTGGGCTAAGTCATCTGCTATTTTGTGCCATACTACTCGCTCTTTGTTGGTGAGATTAGCAATGCAGGGATACAGACGGCGCGATAGTTCGGTGCGCAGGGAGCTACCTGTCCAGTAAGTCTTACTGGCAATTGTTTTAGGGCTATATCGACACAACAATCCCCGCAAGCAGGTTTTTTCCCAATCGGTCATGGGCAAACCTTTGATCACGGCAATGTCTCGGTACAGCTTGGTGAGGTTCCAGCTCTGATGAGCTTCAGCAAAAAGTTCTGTCATAACTTTTGAAGATAGATGTAACTACCACGATAATATGGGTTGACTTTGGTCGAATTGACCATTTTCGCACCCTTATTAGATAGATTGTCACCTAGATTTTTAGTCTTGGTGGCGATGCCTATCGAAGTGTCAGGTGCTATATTTCTAGGCAGAGGCTCCGTAAATTTCTTAATAAGCTGTAGATAGTTCTATTATCGACAGCCTCAAAAGTACTCCGAACCCTTTAGCCTTCAAACAAAATCTTGTTAATTACTGAAAACTATGAATGATGGAATTTGTCATGGTTTTGGTCAAATTCAAACTATCAAAACGTAGAAGTAAGGGCGTGGCCTAGTGCCCGCCCCTACGACAACATTGATCGATCAATGAAATTCAAGTTGCCAAAATTTGATAATTCCCATAGTTTCTACTACTTCGACCTTGTTCCTGCAACCTTGGGAGACATCAATAAATTAATGCATTCAAAGTAGATACCAGACCCTATTAATTCTCAATATCTCGGCGCTAACCATTGCTGCATCTCACGTTTGAGATTATTCAGATCGCGATATATTTCTTGTTTGAACCATTGCCCGATCGCATCCAAAGGCGTAAAAGTTGAACCAACTTGCCAAGGTACATCTTGTCCTAGAGGCGTGAGATGATTGCCATTCATCATTTGAAGCTTCACCATGCCAGGGAATAGGGGCTTTAATAGTTTATCTAAAGTGTAAGATTGATCAATATTGTCATCACGGAACTTCACAATTAAATTGCGCTCTACGTTGTAATTACGATCAATCAAATCTAAGGTCTTAGCGGGATCTGGGGCAAACTCTACCCCAAACTCACTGGGCATTTGATTTAACAAAGGCACCGCATCTCGCGCAGAAAAATTATTGAAAGCAATAAAGATATTGCCGTCTCGCTGCACATCATACTGACTACATAGCAATAAATGCACCTTACAACCCATACTATGACCGACCCCATAAATGGGTAAACCACTGATTGATCGAGGCAATCGCGCTAATACTCGCTCAAAACTACGATAGACTTCATCGGTAATAGCATAGTGATCGAAGGTATTAAAGAAAGGCGTAGCAATGATTCCATAGCCCTGCTGTGCCAAATCTTCTAATAATAATTTATAGGTAATCTGTGGCGCTGTAGCCACAAAAGCCCCACCTAAAAAATGGATGATCGCCCTTGGAGATCTGGGTAGATAGACCCAACTCCCCACAATTTCTTCCCATTGCATAGCATTTCCCTAAAAATATCCCAAAAAAATATCCTGATCGTCATCGCCTGACTTCTGGCGATCGGCGAACTCATTGGGTGGTCGATCGTTGCTCCAACCCCACCAGGCTTTACTGCAACTACATTGATAAAATTCTTGCCACTTACGACGGCGTTCTTCGGTAGAAACTGGGGCGAAACGGTTTACCCATACAGATTGGGCTTCTTTTTCACTAGCGCCACACTGGGGACAAGCAAAGGTGTGAGCGTGAGTTGCGGTTTCTGTCCAAACTGGTGGATCGGGGGTAAAGGCATCCATTAGGGCAATTAGAGTAATTCGGTTCCCATTGTACATAAGATTCTCGGATAGGTGGGGATCTAAGAGTCCTGAGTCCTAGCAAAATCTAAGGATGGAGCTTTTATTGGCATTATTTGCTGCGAACAAAGAACAGGTGGCTGTAGATTTCGCATGAGATCTAGCGTCCTAATCAGATCGAGCTAATCAGACCGAGACAGTCGATCGGCCTGACGAGTAGTCTCTGGCAGACGATATTGGGGAGTACATTGCAGCACATAGCTGATCGCCGTATTCAGACTAATCCGATGGCCGATCGACACGTACAAAGGCTTCACCCCTGCCCTAGTGCGCAGTACCACCCCGATCGTTTCATCTTGATCTAACAATGGTACCCAAGCCCCCCGTTCATCGGGCAAAGCTTCATGGGTACCAATAAACAAATTTTTGGCCACCCCGATCGTCGGCACATTCAACACCAAGCCCAAATGACAGGCCAAGCCAAACCGGCGACGATGAGCCAAGCCTTGACCATCACAGAGAATTAACTGTGGTTCGATCGACAATTTGGCTAGAGCCTGCAAAATTGGCGGAATCTCTCGAAAAGACAAATATCCCGGCACGTAGGGAAAAACCGTTGGTTTTTCGGCCACTGCTTGATCGACCAACTCCAAATCAGGAAAACTTAAAACCGTCACCGCCGCCCGCGAAATTTTGCCATCTTCTTTAAAACCCACATCGACCCCGGCCACATAGCGCACCGGATCCAACCGATCGAGCATTTCCACCCGATCACGCAAATCTTCTTGAACTAAATTGGCTTGAGAGATGGTTAAATTCCAGGGATGTAGTTGTAGTGGCTTTAACATTAAAAATCCTAATTTGAAATAATTCTGTCACCAGTAGTGGGATCAAAAAAGTAGAGATCGGCTAAGTGGAAATAAATTGGAAAACTTACTCCCGGTTTGCCCACCCAGCCCGGGGTGGCAATTAGATCGATCTCAATATCACTCCCCTGAATCTGGGCTTTCACCAAAGTCTCTCGCCCCAATGGCTCCACCAATATTACATCGACCAGTAGCGATACCGTGTTGGGCAGAGATTCCAAAGAAATCTTCTCTGGTCGTAGTCCCAAATCACAACCCTGACCCAGCGCATAATTACCAGTCGCTGGAATCACCTGCTCCCCTATCTGCCAGCCATCCGGTTGATATACTCCCGGCCAAATATTCATCGGCGGATTGCCCATAAAACTCGCTACCAAACGGTTGCGGGGCTGATCGTAAATCTCGGCAGGACTGCCAATTTGTTGGATTTTGCCTTCCCCTAACACCACGATTTTATCGGCTAGAGTCATGGCTTCTAGTTGGTCATGGGTCACATAAATAGTGGTGATCCCCACCCTTTGATGTAACTGTTTCAACTCTGCCCGAGTTTCATCCCGCAACTGAGCATCTAAATTAGAAAGCGGTTCATCTAACAAAAACACCTGAGGGTTGCGGACGATCGCCCGACCCAATGCAACCCGCTGTTGTTGACCACCAGAAAGTTGGCGGGGCAGACGACTCAGTAAATGAGTGATTCCCAGC
>JANOXZ010000337.1:0-7341 GCA_031418695.1 Synechococcales cyanobacterium VAR_35_metabat_10 | reverse complement strand
TCTCCATGCTTTGATCTACTTGTTGGCTCATTTGTTGACGTTTTTCAGCTTCATCATTAAAAGTTTTTTGTAGACTAGATACTACCTCTCCTAAGCCTTCTTTTTGTTTACCTAATGTTTCATTAAGAAGATTATTTTGTTGATCAAAGAATGTGTTTAATGATAATTGATATTCTACACGAAAATTCTCCAGCTCACTTTGAACAGTTTGACGAGTATTCTGCAGCGTTGTATCAATGTTGCTTAGAGTAATACTGAGATTATTCTTCGCTGTGTCCATCAAATTAGCTGCTTCTTTACCAACAGTTTCTAAAGTAGCAGATTGGGATTGAAAAGCAAAATTTGCCTTCTTAAGAATTTCTGTGGTTTGAGAAGTAATGGCATCAAGCATTTCTTTTTGCGCTGTCGATTGTGTTGTCAGTGCTGACTGTAAATCCTCTCTAATTCCCCGAAAGGTATTAGATACTTGCATAGCACTTTCTTCAAAAGCTGCACGCTGGATTTCCATGCCATGAATACTATGAGAAACAGATTTATTGATTTCTGTACCAACTTGCTCTAATACATCTTTTGTTTTACCTTGAAAACTTTGAAGAGTTGAATCTAAACTATTAGCAAATTTCTGCAAATCTTGAAGAGTTTGTTGCTGAAACGATTGAATTGTATTTACTGCGCCAGCTAGATTATGAGATATTTCTCCCAATTCATTTTTCAACTCTCGTACTGCTTCAGAAGCATCTTTAGTCAGCAAAGCGCTTTCTTCTAATCGCTGTACTACTGGCTGAATAAACTTATGCTCAAGTTCTGTAATTAATACTCCTACTGTTTGACCTTGCTTTTCCTGAATATACCGGAGTTGCTTGATTTCTTCTAGTAATATCTTATTATCAACTGAAATAGCCTTAGCTACAGCTATACCAATCGCCTCAGGACTCAACGCGCTTAAGCTATTTGCTGCATGTGTTAGTCCTTGCATAGCATTATCACTAGATGAGGAATTCATTTGCAACAAAAGTTTCTCAGTTGTCAGGACAATGGCAATATCATTTATTCTTGCTCTAAGTTTATTACGCTGCCTTTCTTTGTTTTTACTCAATATGGCGATTAAGATAATTAAGAATGTAGCAAATGCTAAGCCCAGCAAAGAAGTGAAAAAGACATGTTGTAGGCTTGAAAACAGCACTTGCCCTGCTTTTTCAAGATTGTCAGAACCACCGCCAGATGCCCCCTGAGAAATCCCCAAAAAGGTACTAAATACACCCGACGCAATTAATGCTGTGGGAGCGTATCCTACAGGACTATGAGGTACTGCATTTCTCAGAATAGATGGATACTCAAGGATCAAATAACAATGGTTTTCTATTTTAGGTTTAAAAGTCCAACTATCTTGTTGTTCTTGAGGTGTACCATCGATATGCCTATGAAGCCATTTTATTTCAGCACCAGAAAGATTGTTGATCTTGGAATCTTTTCTGCTGTTTTCCAGCTTATTAATTATTCTCTTGGTTGATTCACAATCTTTTCTATATGTAACAAAGGCATTGAATTCCAGTATTACTGCTAAAATTCCACAAACAATTATGGCTAGAGGTAGTATTGGTAGTAGCGGGTAAAAAGCTGGGAGAAATTTTGAGATATCCATAATTGATCCTTACTGAAAATATATTAGATTGAAAAATGATTATTGCTTTTCTAGAAAATGTTCAATTTCTTCTGTAGACAAATGTTCTTGAGCAACACGAGTAGGTAAATGGGCTGCATCCATACAATTATCAATTTCATGAACCAAACACAATCCATACAATGGCTCTTCAGATTTGTCAGTCGTATCTTCTCTTAAGTAAATATACTGTGGTGCATATTGACGTAATAGCCTCACTTGCAATCTGGTTTTAAGATTTCTCAGTGAAACTGCAATGGGAGATGAGGAATCCTCAAATATAGATCTAGCTTCTTTCCAAGCATGATTTACAGCAACTATTTCCCGAACTAGTTGCTCGATCGAGGGATTGAGTATTTTATTCACAGGATTAGCATTGCGAGATGTCAGTCTCTGTATGATTCCCATATAAATGTCGGAAACATCTAAGTAGTTCTATGGTTCTCAAAAGTAAAATCGATATCATTAGCAATAAAGCATGTTAACGGCTTTCCAGTAGCTGAGCTTTATTAAGCAATTAGGGAATCTGAAATATAAATCAGGGACATGAGAGCGTCAGAGTTCTCATAATGGACACAGAGTTGATACCAATATATAATATTTACTGGTATCAACTTATGCGAGTAGCAACATGCAGAAAAACACCAGTATCACATTAGGTGAACATTTCGAGATGTTTATCGCTAGTCAGGTTAATAATGGGCGATTTTCTTCTGCTAGTGAAGCCATTCGTGCTGGGCTGCGTTTGCTGGAAGAGCGAGAACTGAAGTTGATAGCTTTGCGGCAATCACTTGCAGATGGGGAGAAAAGCGGGACTGCTAAATATTCTTTACAGGGTTTACTGGAAGAATTGGATCAGGATGAATCTGCCTAATGATGATGTTTCGCCTTACTGAATTAGCCAAACAGGATTTGCGTTCCATTGGTAGATATACCCAAGTAACTTGGGGAAAGGATCAGAGAAATATTTACCTTGCTAAGATCGATACTGTTTTCCATTTTTTGGCAAAGGAACCTCAGCGTGGAAAAGCTTGCGATGACATTAGGTCGGGATATCGAAAGTACCATGTGGGAAGACACTTAATTTTCTACCGCCAGTCTCCCGAAGGGTTGGAAATCGTTCGTATTCTGCATGACCGTATGGATATAGAGGCTTATTTTGATGATGATTCTTATTAGACAATCACGTTGACTAATGTATCGCGTAAATCTAACTATTTAGTTATCTTGCAATTTATTAAATATTCGGCAAATTACACTGAGCATTTTGACGCATCAAATGGTCACAGAGTACCAGCGCCACCATCGCTTCTACCATTGGCACCGCCCGAGGTAACACACAGGGATCATGGCGACCTTTACCAGCTAAAGTGGTTTCTTCACCAGCCGAGCTAACCGTGCGCTGTTCTTTACGGATGGTGGCAGTGGGTTTAAAGGCTACCCGAATGATAATGTGTTCACCATTACTAATGCCGCCCTGAGTACCGCCCGATCGGTTGGTCACAGTTCTTAAGTTCCCCTGCTCATCCAAACAAAATTCATCATTATGTTGACTGCCAGTCATTAATGTACCAGCAAATCCTGAACCAATCTCGAAGCCCTTGGTCGCAGGCAATGACATTACTCCTTTGGCAATATCGGCCTCTAGTCGATCGAACACCGGCTCTCCCAAGCCCTTGGGCATGCCCCTCACAACACACTCCACAACTCCACCGATCGAGTCCCCAGCCCGCCCGATCTCCTCAATCCGCGCAATCATCTTCTCTGCCCAAGCTGGATCAGGACAGCGCACAATATTGCTTTCCACTTGCTCCATAGTCACAGTGGCAGTGTCGATCGTTGCTTCCAAATCTTGAATCCGCTTTACATAACCAATAATTTCTACCCCTGCCGACTGCTTGAGGATTTTCTTGGCGATCGCCCCAGCGGCTACTCGACCAATAGTTTCTCGTGCCGAAGAGCGACCGCCGCCTTGCCAGTTGCGAATCCCATATTTGGCATCGTAGGTGGCATCAGCATGGGAAGGGCGATACTTACCAGCCATCTCATCATAATCTTGGGAACGAGCATCTTTGTTGCGGACTAGGATGCCGATCGGAGTCCCCGTGGTTTTGCCCTCAAAGATACCCGAAAGAATCTCACAGGTATCGCTTTCTTTGCGGGGGGTGGTGATTTTGCTTTGACCGGGGCGACGGCGATCTAACTCGAACTGAATTTCCTCGGCGCTGATTTCTAACAGGGGTGGGCAACCATCGATCGTCACACCCACGCCGCCACCATGTGATTCGCCAAAGGTGGAGATTTTGAATAGTTTGCCGAAACTGTTGCCCATATTATGATTGCCGCCGAATATTACCGAGCTTGTATGATACCGCAAACGATCCAGGGAGAGGTTGATCGCAAGGGATTAAAGTTTTAATTTACGTAGATCTATGCTTTGCTGTAATGATAATCGGACTGAGTAGATTAGCAGAATCTTAAGCATTTTTTAACTTTTTGAGAATTTTTGAAAATCGCTAAAATCCTTGTTGTACAAAGAGTTTAATCGATCAATCATTTTTTTATTATTGAGGACAATTTATCGAACGTATTAGAAGCTACAGCGAACGGGGATCAGTGGATGTTACTTTAATTGAGTTGACTCTTACCTTGGGTGTTGCCTTCCACCTAAATATCTCCCATGTCACAAATATTAGATCCTATTCCCACTGATCGCTCTGATCCTATTTGCTGTTGCTATACCAATACTAGTAGCAAAGTACAAATTGCCAGAATTACCAATATAGATAATTGGTACTTTGAGCGAGTAGCTTTTCCTGGACAGCATTTGGTTTTTGAAGCACCAATGAATGCTTACTTAGAAATACATACTGGTTACATGGCTAGTGCTGTAATCGCCGATCGAATTCCCTGCATTCGCCTAGAAATTGAAAGTTTACCTGAGCCTCCTTTGGGGGCAACGATTAAGATTGCCGATGATAGGCCAGTTCGAGAATTAGAGTATCAGCGGTAAGTATCAAAGCTCCCAGGGCAATTTAGCCCAGGAGCTATGTTTTTGGTTAACCGCGATGACGTTCTAGCAAAATCATCATGAGAATACTCAAAACAGATTGTATTTCTTCTTCTGTATTTAGATTATCAACCATTTTAATTGTGAAGTGTCTAGATAGAAATCCAGGTTTCTTTTCTAGGCGCATTACAGCTTTACCATCAGTACGACTAATGGTGTAAGTGGGGTTGAAAAAATAACCTGTGAACAGACCCAGAACTGGAATTTCTGACAGTAAAGCATCACAAATTTTTAGCCAAGGATTATCTTCCTGGATCATCAAAACTGGGCTGGGGTTATTATCACCAGCAAAGATGTCATAACGGGAACGCCAGAAGGATTTCATCCCTTGGCGTTTAACGGCACCAATACTTCTACCTTGCTGATCGGCAAAGCTATAGCGAGCCGAAAAATCAATAATTCGATCGGCCTTGATTTCGTAAAGGGTCTGGGTTAACTTTTCGTCACCAAAAACAATAATATTTTCTTTGAGTTTAAAGGCTTTTTGCCGCACCACAAATACCAAGTTCCCCTGATTGTCGGTGACAGAAACGCGGTTTGGAGCCAATGTCCAAACTTTAAAGGTCAGATGCAGCGGATATTGAAACATGATCACCATGAAGTAAGATTTTGTTCTAGTTTACCCAGTAAACTTGGGTTTAGCTCTTGGGCTTCATCATCCCTTTGGCTACTAAGGCAGTCATTTTACGGGGCAACAAGCGGGGCACAATCCCAGACAAGAAGAAATTCATCCAACCTGGAATTACATAGCTTTGTTGGCGTTCTAAAGCTTTTAATCCCGCTTTGACTACTTCTTGGGGAGTAGAAATGCGATCGGGCACTGGTTGACCGGCCACTTTATGAAAAGAGGTGGCGGTAGCACCAGGGCACAGAGCAATTACCCGAATTCCTCGATCGCCATATTCTGCCCATAGACCTTCACTAAAAGACAATACAAAAGCCTTGCTAGCCGCATAAACAGTCATATATGGCACCGGCTGAAAACCTACTACTGAAGAAAGATTAATAATGCTGCCTGATTTGCGTTCTAGCATTTGAGGAATAAAAATATGGCAGAGATCTACCAGGGTGGCGATGTTGAGTAATACTTGGTCTCGATCGCGCTGTAATTCGATGGTTTCAAAATTTCCATAGGTGGCAAAGCCCGCATTATTTACCAATAAATCTACTTGTAAGCTCATCTCAGCAACTTTGTCGGCCAAAGTAGCAGCGGCTCCGGCAGGGACTAAATCTAGGGCAATGAAGTCATTGCGTTGCTGATATTTGGCGGTCAATTCGGTGGCTAAAGCTTGGAGTTTGTCGGTCGATCGAGCTACCAAAATAGTATTCATGCCTCTGGCAGCCAATTCTTGAGCAAAGGTGGCACCAAGACCACCAGAAGCACCGGTAATCAAGGCAGTCTGGTTTTTGTAACTGAACATGATAAAAAAAGTCCCCGGTAATCTGGCTCGATTGATCCAGTATAGGCTAGGGAGATTTTCCTCTGCCTTCTCAGTGGACAGTGACTGACTAGGGCAAATCGTCGGCTATGATAATTGTGGTATTTTTTCCCGTGGTGCATATGCTAGCTTCTACAATCATTGGTCTGGGTCGATCGGGCATTGCCGGTGCCAAAATTTTACAAAAGCAGGGCCATGCCGTCACCATCAGCGATCGGGGGCAGAGCGAAAACCTCATTAAGCTCAAAGAGCAAATCTCTGACCTGAACATCACCGTCAAACTCGGTGACAGCTTTCAGCCCAGCCCCGACACCCAGCTAGTCGTCGTCAGCCCCGGTGTACCTTGGGATCTATCTGCCCTAGTCAAAGCACGGGAAATGGGTATCGAGACGATCGGGGAATTGGAGCTGGCTTGGCGGGAGCTAAAAGATATTCCTTGGGTGGGCATCACTGGCACCAACGGCAAAACTACTGTCACCTCTATTGCTGCGGCGATCTTTCAGGCTGCGGGACTAGATGCCCCGGCCTGCGGCAACATCGGTCTGGCCGCCTGTGAAATTGCCTTACGGCCTAAAAAGCCTCAGTGGATTATTGGCGAAATCAGCAGTTATCAAATAGAGTCGATCAGCACCCTAAAGCCTCGGATTGGAGTGTTTACCACTTTCACTGCCGACCATTTAGCTCGTCACAAAACCTTAGAAAATTACTATAAGATCAAAGCCAAGCTGTTAAAAAATTCGGAAGTCCAAATTTTAAACGGTGATGATCCTTACTTGGCTAGTAGAGTTAAAGATTGGCCGCAGGCGCATTGGACTAGTGTGGAAGGAGTAGATCGATTACCTGCTAACCCTCAATGGGGTACTTGGATTGCTGATGGCTGGGTGGTGTGGCAGGGTGAACAAATTATGCCCCTTAAAGATCTGCAAATGCCCGGAGACCACAATCGCCAGAACCTTTTGATGGCAGTGGCTACGGCCAGATTGGCTGGAGTTGAAGCTGAGGCGATTCAACGAGCGGTGAGCAGTTTCTCGGGAGTAAGTCATCGGTTGGAATATATCTGCACTCATCAGGGTGTGAAATATATTAATGACAGTAAAGCCACCAATTATGATGCGGCGGAAGTGGGTTTAAATGCAGTAGAAGCACCAGCGATTTTGATTGCTGGCGGCGAT
>JANOXZ010000336.1:0-2309 GCA_031418695.1 Synechococcales cyanobacterium VAR_35_metabat_10 | reverse complement strand
GAAAACGCCATAGTAAACCACTGGTAACACAGCCATAAATTGGATTTGCCTTTTCTCCCGCCTGCTCATTAAACCTCTTAGCAGCCTCCATTTCTGCCATGCATTGTCCCATTCCACTGTTGATATCAGCTTTTTTTGCTTCGACTAAAACTATTACTGGTGACTCAACTTCTAGCTGCTCGGTCGATCGACTAATTAAAAAATCACAAATTCCTACCAGCCCGACCGAAGCATCAACCGGAAAATCTTGTCCTGAAAATAGACTCACCTGACGCTTCAAATATTTCCGCACCTCTACCAGAATCGGGCTAATCAGTAATTCTGATTTGGCTTTTTCACTAGAGGAGGCTACTGCTAAAGGCAGCGTTTCATCCAAAATCTCTAGCAAAGTTGAACTAGGCACCACCGGTACTATCAGCGGAAAAAAGGTTTTGCCTTCGATCGTCTCAATACCGAATGTCTGTTTGACTTTACCAACAGTGAAATCGCTATATGACATGAGTTTTAATCGGTTGGCAGTATTTTATGATTTTAGCGACTCCTAGGGGAATTTTGCTATCATATCCCGCACGATCGCCCCCGGATCATTGGCCTGCATAATCGATCGAACAACCGCAACTCCCGGAGCACCCGCTGCCACCACCTCCCCCACATTAGTATGGTCAATGCCCCCGATCGCAAACCAAGGCACCGTAGAATGCTGTACCGCATAGCGCACATATTCTAACCCCGATGCCGCTTTACCAGCCTTAGTTGGAGTTTCATGCACCGGGCCAACCCCAATATAATCGGCACCTTCCGCCAACGCCTTAGACATCTCAGTCGGATTAGTAGTCGATCGGCCCACAATTTTATCTCGCCCCAAAATCTGTCGCGCCACCGCGATCGGCAGATCATTTTGCCCCAAATGCACCCCATCAGCACCCACAGCCAGCGCTAAATCCACCCGATCGTTGGAGATAAACAAAGCTCCATAGCGATGACATAGTTCACATAAAGCCTTAGCATCTTGGAATCGATCGACATCATCAGCTTCTTTGCTACGATATTGCACTAACTTTAGACCCCCATGCAACGCCTTCTCCACAGTTCCCAGTAAATCTGGCACTGGCATAGTCACCAAATATATCTTGGCCTTAATTAAATCCGCCATCTTAGCTGGAGTTTTAGATTCATCCAGCGCCGACTCCAGACTATAAACTCGATAGCGCATCTGTTTACAACTTGCACTCATCGCCGGATTGTATAGCTTGGCATATTCTTCTAGCACCCGCAGTGCTTCTTGAATGCGACAGAGATTGGCAATGAGTAGTCGATCGATGTTTTCGCGCTGTTCTTCTTGGGGATGACTAAGCTGGGTACCCACATCGGCGATAGTATCTCTGGCTGCCCGTAAATTATCGGTGTGCAAAGTGGCTAACTGCTGGCGTAAATCTTTACATTCTTGCGCCAAATTAGCATTTTCCAAACCAAATCTACACCATTCTTCTACAATCCGTAAGCCTTCTCTGGCTCGATCGAGGTTGGCATCCAATATTCTGAGTACTTGTCGATTAACAGTGCCAGAAGTGCGATCGGTCATAATTCTTTTACCTGTTCATAAAAATAATCCCCAAACCTATTGTATAGATTTGAGGTATGTAGATTTAAGGGATGAAATAAATTATTTGATTGCCAACAGTTCTACGTCAAATAGCAAAGTAGCGTTGGGAGGAATACCAGCACCGGGGCTACGAGATCCATAAGCTAAGTCCGGAGGAATAATCAGCTTGCGACTACCGCCAACTTTCATAGTGAGTAATCCTTCATCCCAGCCTTTGATTACTTGACCCTGACCAACATTGAAGTCGATCGAGCCACCGTCAAATTTTTGGCCATTTTCTAAAGTGCCCAGATATTTAACAGTGATTTTTTGGCCAGCTACAGGAGTTGCACCTTCGCCGACTTTGACATCTACATATTTAAGTCCAGACGGAGTGGTGATTTCAGACATATTTTTGGTTTTTGCAGTAGTGGAGGGTTTAGCAGGGGCTGCTTTTTCGGGCTTACTAGTGTTCATGGCAATCATCTGAGTCGATGGTTGACTGGTTGATGATTGGCTGTCGGCTAGGGCTTCTGGGGCGCTGGTGAATTGAGCAAACAGTACAAGAACTGTGCAGGCCATCGTCACACCCAGACATATAAGAATTTCGCGCATAAGGAATATTCCAAAGAAGGTTTTTGACGATTTCAGACCAGATCCTAGCATCGATCTAGTTTTAGAGGCGGTATAAAGTGGGTGATTGAACTTAACAAAACAGCTTTTACCT
>JANOXZ010000335.1:0-7981 GCA_031418695.1 Synechococcales cyanobacterium VAR_35_metabat_10 | reverse complement strand
AGCAAACCCGTCGGCTAAGGCGATATCTAAGACAGCAAAACGAAAAGCGCTATCAGCCAAACTATCTTTGTTATTAATTGCCAACTGTTGAGCAATTTTTTGGTAAGCGTAGTTAGGTCCATAAGAACCTTCGGCATTAGCCCAAACATGGGCGATCGTAGTGCGCTCGGCACTAGTCTTTCCAATGCCATCTGGCTGATTACGGGGCAAGTTCGGTGGAGCATCGCCACCGATTGCATTGGGGTAGGCATTATCAGCAGCGTTGGTATCATTGATTTTGGCTCCGAGCACAGTTGAACCAGCAACTATAGCAGTAACACCATTTACGGTAGTCGATCGATTAGTAAGATTAACATTACCACTACCAGGCAAATCGAGAATGCTACCTTCGGCTTTGACTTCGGCCACATTATCAATGTAGCGTTTGCTATCCAACGTTGGAGGACTACCGACTGCATCATTAAAGAAATTAATTGCGGGTAAAAACCAAGCTTGATTAATACTGGCTACTTCTGGGGATGCTAGATTTGAAAATTGACCGTTGGTGCCCAAAGTATCTTCTGCTCTCCGC
This sequence comes from Synechococcales cyanobacterium VAR_35_metabat_10, assembly GCA_031418695.1. Taxonomy (GTDB): domain Bacteria; phylum Cyanobacteriota; class Cyanobacteriia; order Cyanobacteriales; family Chamaesiphonaceae; genus JAAFHZ01. The sequence goes on along the minus strand of JANOXZ010000335.1, from coordinate 7,410 downwards.
CAAGCCCCGGGTGTTGTAGCAGCGGTGCTTGTAATGCCAGCAGTACCATTTGATTGAACTGTGCTAATGGCTGCCCCAGTGCCAATTAATTTAGTACCATTGGTTATAACGCCCACTGTACCATCGTTTTCACCACCAGCCTCATCTGGAGCCAGACCTTCGATTCCATCTTTATATTCAGCACTAATTTTGGAAATATTGCGTTTAGCACCATTTTTATCTAACAAATAACCATCATTTTTTCGGTAGGCTAAAAGATTTTTGGCAACTAATTTACCGTAGGCTATCCCAGCATCGATCGCGGGCTGAGTAGCACCTGCTTCTTTACTTTGAGTGATGGTAGATTCTAACTGTGTTCTAAAAATACCGGGGTAATAGTCTTTGATAGTAGTAACCTTTCCACCTGCCGGTGTAAAAGCAGTGGGGGCATTGGTGCTTTGGTTGAATACAACCGGGTTGTTGGAGTCGGTAAATAAGCTAGTTAAAATTTCGCTAGCAGCGGTTGCTGCTGCTACATCAGCGTTAGCACCTGCTGCTGGGGTAAGAATAATGCCCTTAGATTCTAAATATTGTTGGCGACCAGCAGTTTGCAAAACACCTTGCACGGCATCAAACATCGCAATATGAGTCAAGGCAAAATAGCGGGTAGATGCTGCTGGTGGTACTCCAGCCATTCTCGCTGCATCTACTACTACATCATCCCAGGCTACAATAGTGTTGCCTTTAGAGCGCACATTAAAAGCCGCAGCATTTGCGACACCAGCGGCTGACGAATTAGCTAATGTGGCGACTAATGAAGTGGCAGCGGCTTGGTCGGCAGTGCTAATTGTGACGAAAAGTTCACTGCCAATGCCACTAGCAGCGGGAATTCTTACCTCAACGCCAGTGGCAGTTGCTTTTAACGGTGCATCATAACCCTTGACACCAGCAGCCGCTGCTTGCCCAACGAGTGGATTGATAATATCGAAGTTAGTTACTGTTTCGGAACTAGTTGATCTTTCGGCAGAATTTTTTGGATCAAGAATTACTCGATCGCCTTCGGCATAATTGAAGTTTGCAATGACGCTGCCTTTTTGGGTGATCACAAACCGATCGGCAGTTCCATCTATGCCAGTGAACTTGCGAGATTTACCTACTCTTCCGTATGGCTTACCTGCTTGACCAACCTGTCCGGGTTGGTTACTTAAGGCTTTGCTAGGCGATGTGCTGGCAAAAAGCAGAGTGATAGCCTCCAAATTTAACGATAAGCTTGCTAAAGCCAGCAGCAGTAATTGCTTGTTCATGAATAAATGCAAAAAAAATGGTAAGTATAAACACAATCTACATTATAAAGGTGGAGTTTCCTGATAGATAGATGGTGGAAACAAATAAACTTTACCAAACCTACATGAGCGAGAATGTTTCAAAGTGGATTCTTTGAATTGCACCTGAATTACACCGAAACTGCCTGCCTTTTGTAAATGCAGCTTGACAAAACAGTCATCATCATGTTTAATCCGCAGAAAATATCTAGAGTGAACATCACACTTCAAAAGTAATGGTATTGGTTGATTGGCTAATTAATGAAATAGGTGAAACAGAACCTTGCGATCGAGTGGGAGAGATTGCGCCATCTGGTGAATATTATCGTCTGTACCATTTTCTCTCTGACCTAGAAAAAGTTTTAAAAAAAGAACCTAATGATCGTGTCCGTTTAGCCATAGTAAGAGGAATGGTCAGACAGTTGTTAACGAGTTCCTATTGGCTCCAAAATGCCATTAGTCCTCCTGATCCCCAAACTGGTTGGTCTTTGACCAAATTATATGATGAGCCATTTTTTCCCTGGACACTACAAAATTCTGCTTGGGCACCGGGCTTACCTTCTCCAATTCACAACCATGGTACTTGGGGTGTGGTAGCAGTTATTAGCGGTCAAGAGCACAACACTTTTTGGCGACGGACTAGTCCCGGCAGTAATCAAGTAGAGCAAGTTGGTGAATGTACTCTCAACGCTGGAGATGTAATTAGCTTTCTGCCTCAGACAATCCACTCGATTAAGGTCTTGGGCGATAAACCTGCTATAACCATGAAGGTCTATGGCCAGATGATCCAGGAAGTACAATATTTTCAGCCGGATCCCACGGGTGTTGCGGCAGATGATTTGACTCTCCAGAATTTGGCTGCGCCGATCGCTACCGCAGCAGGCTTTTGGCTATAGATAGACTTTAATTGATCTATACCTAACTCGGTTCAGCGTTTGCCCACAATTGCGGTTGCCTACCCATTAAACTTATAAAAATGTCTTCAGATCTGTTACTGCCATGTTAAATCGATTGTCTGAAACTAGAATGCACCAAATCAAGTGGTTGTTGGCAGTCGGCTGGACGGTGATGATTATTTCGCTTTTTTATGACCCGGTGACTCCAATTCTCACTGCTCCGACTACTCTAAGCAGTCCTTTTCGGATGAATCCAGAGGATCCTTGCATTAGGTTACAGGGAGAATGCTTAGCAAAAACCCCTTATGGCATGACCGCTAGAATTTTTTGGGCGATGATTGTTCCGGCAGGATTAGTAATTATTTTTGTGGCTGGACATGAAGTTTGGCGGAGAATTTGTCCACTCTCTTTTTTCTCACAAATTCCTCGGGCATTAGGAATTCAACGTAAAAAAAAGATTGTTTCTGATACCGGTAAAACTCGCTATCAACTCTTTACCGTCGAGAAAGATTCTTGGTTAGGACGTAATCACTTATATTTGCAGTTTGCTTTTTTCTTTTTGGGATTAAACATTCGGATTTTGTTCGTGAACTCCGATCGATTATCTCTAGCTGTCTTTTTAATATTCACTATTCTTTCCGCCATTTTAGTTGGCTATTTATTTGCTGGCAAGAGCTGGTGTCAGTACTTTTGCCCGATGGCACCGGTACAGATGGTCTACACCGGCACCCGAGGCTTATTGGATAGCCAGTCTCATTTGGGTGATAAGTCGGCTATTACCCAATCAATGTGTCGTGAGGTAGACAAAGCCACTGGGCAAGAAAAAAGTGCTTGTGTAGCCTGTCAAAACCCTTGTATAGATATTGATTCCGAGCGGTCTTATTGGGATCAAATTGAAAAACCCGATCGCAAGCTCTTGTATTTTGGCTATTTGGGTTTGGTCATCGGCTTCTATTTTTACTATTTCCTCTATTCTGGTAACTGGGAATACTATTATTCAGGAGCCTGGACGCACGAAGTAAGTCAGTTAGCTAATATTTTCAAACCGGGTCTATTTATCGGTGAAAAGGCAATTAGTCTACCTAAAATTATTGCTACTCCTATAACTTTGGCGGCTTTTTGTGGCGGTGCTTACTTGGCCTGTAGTCTTTTGGAATCTTTATATCGCAAGTATTTAAAATGGGCTGGTCACGCCTTGCCCAACACTCAAATTTTGCACCGAGTTTTTACTATTTGCACCTTTGTTTCTTGGAATATTTTCTGGATGTTTGGTAGTCGCCCCAATTTAGCCTTATTGCCAACTTGGGCAGAACGGCTATTTACTGGCTGCATTATTGTTGTGAGCGGTTTCTGGGTGGCTCAGACTTTTGATCGAACTGCTGACCAATATCAACGGGAAAGCTTATCGAATACTCTACGGCGACAGTTAAAAAAGCTGGGAATCGATATGTCACAGTTTTTGCAGCGAGGCACCGACGAGCTGAAGCCAGATGAAATTTATGTGTTAGCAAAGGTCTTACCCGGGTTCGATCGACAGTCTCGGCTCAAAGTCTATCAAGGAGTGCTTGAAGAAGCCTTGGCCGATGGTAAAACTCAATCTGCTAATAGTCTAGAAATACTCCAAGATGTGCGGGAGGAGCTGCAAATCACCCCAGATGAACATTACAAAATCTTACAGAGTGTGGGTGTGGAAAGTCCCAGTCTGTTAGATCCTAGTATCCAGCGAGGTCGAGAAGAGCAGCTTCGGCTCACTAGCTATCAACGCGGGATGGAATCTTTGTTAATGGATTTAATTACCAGTAGCGTGTCGATCGAAGATGCTCTAAAACAAAGAAAAAAACAAATTGATGCTCTGCGCACCGAATATCGAATCAATTCTGAAGAGCAAGATCAAGTACTCCTGGCCATGTTTCACCCAGGTAGTGCTTTATTGAATACCAGTGCTACATTGCTAGGTCAACTACAGCAAAGCAAGATGCAGCAAAATGCCCTAACTAAGCTACCAGTCAACCCCAAAGCACCGGTCTACAAGCTATTACTGTCGATCGTGGTCGATCAACAGCACCGTATAATCAGTCAACTGCTAAATATTTTGGAGCTGTTAGCTGATGATTCTTCTGCTCCAGAAATTGCCCGCACCACTGGCTTATTGGCACATCAAACTGTTAAAGAGTTGCTAGAGATTAATAAACCTCGACTTTCAGCCCAAATTCAGCAAATATTGGTATCACAATTACCCACTACTGCTGGCTATCATAAACAAGTCGTCAGTGGTTTACATCTGACAAATATCGATAATAAAATTACTCAGATCACCCATATAGGAAGTCAGTCGATACCGCAAATCAGCCTCAGCGAAACACTTCAAGACTTACTACAAGAAGTCGATCCCTTGACTAAAGCGGCCAGTTTACACGCCCTAAGTCAAGTAGATCGAAATCTATCTCAAAATATTATTGATAAATTTGATGGCTGTGGTGAGCCATTGTTGCAAGAAGTGGTCGATCGAATACTACAAAGACCTATAGTTCAACCCGCTGTCCCTACCTTGAATTTATCCTTAGATCTTCATGGTAATTTACAAGAATTGGTATATCAGCAGCCCATTGTCCGCATTGGTCGCGCATCAGATAATGACTTGGTGATTCTAGATGGTAAAGTTTCTCGCTATCATGCAATTCTGCAAGTAAATAGTACGGGTATTTTAGTACAAGACCTAGAAAGTAATTATGGTTTACGACTGACTAATTCACATCTACATAATGATAAGCAGCAGGTAGAAAATGGAACTAAAATTTATTTTAGTTCCAGAGATACTTTGTCTATCCAGGTCTCACATTCGATGGTGGTAGTTCAAACTAATGAGCAGCAAATTACTACCCTAGAAAAATTACTTTGGTTGTGTTCTAGCCAATTCTTCCAGTCTCTAAGCCAACAGAATCTATTAATGATTGCACGCAGCAGTAAACTAATGATTTACAAACAGGGAGAACAGTTGTGCGAAAAGGGTCAACCAGCAAATAATTTGTTGATGCTAATTTCTGGCACAGCACAAATGGCTTATCAGAGTGTATCTGCTGGACAGATTATCGGGGAAACAGGTATCTTGGCTAAAAGCACTTATCCAGAAACGGTAACAGCTAGTAGTCCTAGAGTACCAGCTCTGGTGATTGCAGCTAACAGCTTCGATGACTTGCTCGATCGGGAACCCCAGATTGCCCGTGCCTTGCTGCTCTCTATCAGTCAACGTTTGCACACAACCTTATGATTCAATTTCGCCTGTTCGACTCCCAGCAAAATCAATCTCGGGAAATTTTTCTCGAACCAGGGAACATGCCCCATAAAAAATGTCAGATTGGTCGTTCTCCAACTTCTGCACTAGTTCTAGACAGTCAAGAAGTTAGTCGACTACATGGTGAAATATCTTATCGAGACTCCACCTATTATTTTGCTGATGCTGGGAGTTCTGGTGGTTCTTGGATTGATGAAAAGGCAGTTTTTGCTAAGCAAGAAACGGCACTAGATATAGGAAGTGTAATTACTATTGGTCACTTCACGCTTACAGTAATGCAAATTGGTAATCCTGCTTCCCCTACTTTAGGCTGTTCTCAAGTAGCACCACCGGTAGAACCAGTAGCATTAACACCCACCCAATATATGCCGGTAGCGGCGATCGATCCCAAGAACTTCACTCGCTGGCAAAAAGGAGATTTAAAGGTGCGTTGCGCCGAAATTATTGATGAAACTCACGATGTAAAAACTTTTCGGTTTGTGGCCGATCCGGGCTTATTATTTAACTACAAACCCGGCCAGTTTATTACCCTTGATCTGGAAATTAATGGGGCAAAAGTGCTGCGTTCCTATTCAATTTCTTCGACCCCATCTCGTCCCCACAGCTTAGAGGTTACGGTGAAGCGGGTACTGGCTACTAGTGAGGATTTTCCTGCGGGTTTGGTTTCTAACTGGCTGCATGACAATCTCAAGGTAGGCAGCGAGATCAAGCTCAGTGGCCCAATGGGCAAGTTTACTTGTTTCCAATATCCTAGCCAGAAGCTGTTGTTTATTTCGGCGGGCAGTGGCATCACACCGATGATGGGGATGTCGCGCTGGCTCTGTGACACTGTGGCCGATTGTGATGTGATGTTTTTACATAGCGCCCGCACCCCGGCAGATATTATTTATCAGCAAGAATTATTGATGTTGTCGGCGCGTCATAAAAAATTTCACCCTTTGGTGACTGTGACTCAAAATAATTCTGGTCAAAGTTGGTTGGGTTTGACGGGGCGGGTGACAGCAAATATGTTGCAATCGATCGTTCCCGATTTTCTAGAGCGGGTAGTATTTGTCTGTGGGCCAGAAGCATTCATGGTTTGTACTAAACAACTACTGGCATCACTCAAATTTCCTATGGATAACTATCATGAAGAAAGTTTTGGTAGTTCAAGACCTGCAAAATCAACGGTGCCAAACCAAGTAGTTGCTGGTGCGGTGCCTGCGGTTGGTGGGCTGCGTGGTTTGTTGAGAGAAGTGGCCGAATCTTCTGGTTCGATGGGTGTGCCGGTACAGTCTCCGACTCCGATAGCCCCGGCGGCTTTGATGAACCCGATCGAAACTATTGGTCAAACTATGGTGGTTTTTGCTAAATCTGGTCAAAATGTGGCCTGTGATGGCGAAGAATCAGTGCTAGAAGTGGCTGAATCTCAGGGGGTCAAGATTCGCAGTAGTTGTCGATCGGGTAACTGTGGTACCTGCAAAAAGCGCAAAATCGAAGGCAAAGTGCGGATGTCAGATTTTGACTCGGAAGCATTGGAAGAAAGTGAACAGGAAGAAGGTTTTATTCTGACTTGTGTAGCTTTCCCCCAAGGCCGAGTTGTGATGGACGCTTAGTCTAAACTCCAGTTTGTAAGATTAATAACTTTGTGGGGATCTGCAAAGTCGATCGAGCAAAAAGACCATCAGCCGCTAAAATTGCACTGGTACTAATTGGTACCAGTAACAAATCGATTTCTACAGATCATGGAGGACAATACCTTGGCTACTCGCGTCATCATTCTGCGTCACGGACAGAGCAGTTATAACAGTCAAGGCCGTGTCCAAGGTCGTTGCAATGAATCGGCTCTCACCGAAAAAGGCATTGCTGATGCGATTACCACTGGCAAAGCCCTTGATGGTATCAAGCTGGCGGCGGTTTACTGTAGCCCCTTACAGCGTGC
>JANOXZ010000334.1:0-7349 GCA_031418695.1 Synechococcales cyanobacterium VAR_35_metabat_10 | reverse complement strand
GCTGAACTCTCGGATGCTGATTTCTGAAAAGCGGGCTGAGCAAAGGACAAGCTACACCAAGCCCAATAGATTCCGATCGTCCAGAGCAAAGCAATACGCCAATAGTTACCAGTAGTCATATTGAACTAAAATGTTATTTCGGTTTTTGTGTTAGTCTAACGGCTAAAGTGGGCAGCGTTGAGCCAACTGGAACAGCGTCTGTTCGTTCCACCCTGTTGTTAGACTGCTTTTAACTACTGCCCCCAAAGAACTCTCTGAATACTTGCATCCTCTGGATTGACCTCAACCATCAAATCGCCACCTCGCATTCCAATATAATCTTTCGCTCCATAGTTCACTCGCCATACCCAGCTACCATTCTGCGAATGCTGAGTGAGACTAATAATGCTTTGCATCACATCCACATTCAGTTCACGGGCGCGTTTATTTGCAGAAGCAATAACACGAGCCGCCGTGATAGCAACATCATCCTGGAGTACATCTAAACTTAATATTGCACTCATCGTTGTTAATCTCCTTTGTATAAACTCAAAATTGATGATGTATCCCCAATTTCACTGACTTGTCCACTCGGCTCAATCCAGTAAATTTTTTCCTGAGAAATGACAAATTCACCGACGTAAGAAGATTCCTTCAAATTAGGATCGTCTCTCACCGCACGTTTATCGGTTTCACTTGGTTCTTGAAGATAATCGCCTCCAGTGTTGGGATGAGTGTGAAATGACGCAGCGATCGCTATCCCTTCAATTTTACACCCTACATGAGAAGGCAGGAAAATTTTGTTTTGTTCGCCTGTTACCCATCGCACAACACTAAAGTTTCCCTCAGAGTTCTTCAGAATGAAGCCACCTTCTTCGTGTCCGCTAGTCAATCCAGGGTTAGAATCTTCCCAAGCTCGCCCTAATTCTGTGCAAACGAAAGAATTGTCTAAAATTTCCTTGTATGCTTGGTTCATAGGCTAGGATGTCTAAAAAATGCTTGACGGTTATGGAGCGGGGCTTTCTCTGCAACTTAGTTTAAAACCAGCGATCAACTTTGAGCTTCCGATAGAGCGCTTCGCATCGTTGGGTAAACTCTTCTTTGCTATAGCGGGGGTGTCGTACTGTCATTGACGTGACATCCATCCGTGCGACTGAACCATTCTATTCTATCTCAGGAGATTTCAGAGAATTTTAACATAGTGGTTGTTGGATACGCCCTTACCGTCAATAGGTACGACTAATGAGTTGTTGTAACGATAAGGGTTGCCATCGATTCGCAAACTCTGGATGAAAGCCCAGGATTATGTTTCGTAGATTATCAAAGTTGTTTGTGCAGCTTCATGAACTGCTCATTGTAGATCCGCGTGATCGGTGGTGTGGGGGCGGTAAAACCGCCCTGTTAAAAGATTTAGATTTCTGGCTGAAGATTCCCATCAATTTTTATACCCTGTATTGCAATAAGGATGAGTTAATTGTCCATTCTCCAAGGTTGCTAAACCTCCATCCTGTTTTCGTTGTGCATGATCAATCGAAATTGAATTTCTGTGAATAAGACCATTGCATATTTTACACGTAGGCACATTCTGTAGAGCATCTCTCATATAAACGGCACTTTTTTGATTTGTACTAAAATCTTTTGAAACAGAGTCAGATTGCTTAGGAGTATTTTGAAGAGCTAAGTAACTAAATTCAGAACTAGAGACAATTTCCCTTATAGATTCATCAATTGTTTTATTAGCCTTAAAAGCATCAACAATCTTCTGAAATAGTTTGGAAATGTAAGGATAACTCTTTTGGGTCGATCTGTATTTTCGATAAATTTGCTGGATTAAATAGTCATATTCAAGAATAAACCTCTCGAATTCCTTGCGAACATCAATGAAATCGTTAATCTTCTTACGTTTATCTAGCTCCATCACAAAATCAATGACAGCGAAAAATGAGGCTGGTTTATGTCGTCCTTCTTGTGAATAGAAATATATAGCCGGGTGTAATCCCAGCGATGATGGATGATTACTATTTAGTCTATATACAACTTTTTTAACGTTCTGCAGAATCTGTAATGTTACTTCACCAGTATCATCATCTTTCATTACTTTATTACTAGAGGGTGTCTTATTAACAATGTTGACGAAATCCAAAATCAACGGTAGGGTTTGAGACCCGTACAATTTACCACCAACTGGCAAATCAAGAGTCTTAATAGGTGTTTGTAACTTTGGGTCAAATAGAGTTTCGTTAATCTCTGCTGCCAGATTTTGTATTTCGGATTGTAATTCATTTGAGAATGAAGACCAATACTTATGTCCTTTGCCACTTCTGATAATTGCACGTGCCGCAATACTATTGGGTTTTTTACGTGATTCAAGAAGCTTTAGTTCAGTTTTGTCAATGGGAGCTGCCTGCTGATTTATTTTAAAGAAGGAGTTTTCTGCTTTTCTTGCATCACCTTCAACCCATTGAAGTTGTATTGCTAATGCTCCCAAATTCTTAGCATATTTAACAATTTCTGGCCTAACTTTATCCGGATATGTAAGTGCCAGCCTAAAATCCCCATATGATCCCATTGTTTTTTCTACTAACTTTCGGGTTTCTTTAGCGATTTCTGATTGCTCATCAGGAATCACACCATCATAAAAAAGCTTTGATATTTGGCCATCACCATAATCATCATTTACCCAAGCAGATAATGCACTAAGTCGGTGACTTCCGTCAATTACAAACAGATAGCCCCCTGTGCTTCGCCATAAAATAATTGCTGGTATTAAATCTCCTTCAATAAAACTTTTTATGAGTTCGCAGATTTTCTGAGCATCCCATTCATTTGTTTCTCTCTGAAAGTCTGGTTTCCTTATATTTGAAAAGAAGAAAGAATCTGCCTTTATATCTTCAATAGAGATGGTTTCTTTCTTTTTCCCTGAATTAATATTTTCCTCTACTTCAAAATCTTCCCTTGCAATTAGAGCATCCAGGTTAACTTTAGCCATAATAATTCCTAATCCCTATCGATTAACCGGTAATATATTATATACATTTTCGGGGAGTTGTTACGAAAATCAATCTGCTCTCACGGCGAAAAATCCCAATTTACTAGTGAATTTGTCGCAGTCACCTTGAATCAGGTGTATATACTGATGATCTTTCGCATATATCCTGGAAACCGGAAAGTAGACTAATAGTTGTTCACACACACCCTAAATTGGAAATTCAGGCCGAACTTGCTCAAGTCTAAGCATTCTCGCTCAGTATGGAAATGATTTTCTACTATCTTGTAATAATTTTTATCATTTCCCCTCAATTTTATGGAGCCATCTGCCAAACCTAAACCTCTAGATCGGTTTTTGAAGTCGTCAAGTAGTGCTCTAGTTCAGATATAAATTAATCAAAGACTGCATCATAGCCTCGATCGAATAATTCTTTTCCAACCGCTGACGATTAGCCAACCCCATCTCTTGCCGCCGCTGAGGATCCACCAATTTATCCAGTGCAGCATCTAACGCCCCCACATCACCGATTGGCACCAACAACCCACCATCTCGCAAAGGATCCAATACCCCCTCTACATTAGTCGAAACGATCGGCAAGGCATGAGCCATCGCCTCTAAAATAATATAGGGCATCCCCTCATATAGCGAATTCAACACAAAAACATCCAACGCCGCCAACAGATCATCCACATCCGATCGAAAACCCAAAAACAACACCCGATCGCGAATTTGATAGCGCTCCAAAGCCGCCAATACCTCTAACTCCAACACCCCATCACCCACCATCAGATAACATTCCTCCGCCGCACTGTACCGCTGGGCGCGATGCGCCACCATCTCCACAAACATCAGCGGATTTTTCTGGGGAGTCAGGCGACCAATACTACCAATTAATCTAGTGGTTTCAGAAATCCCTAATTCTTCACGCATCTGCTGACCCCGCACTTTCCAGCTAACCAAATCTATGGGTTCGATCGCATTGGGAATAATCCGCAGCTTAGATTTAGCAACTAACCGATGATGCAGCATATAACTACTTTCTTCACCAGATACTGCAATTAATTTATGACATACCAAACCACAGATTTTTTCTACCACCTGATAAACTTTTTGCTTCCGTCCACTCAACCCCATAGAATAAAAAGCATGAGGCGTAAATACAACCCGAGGAGTACCTAGTAATCTGGACGCTACAGAGCCGATCGCCCCAGCTTTAGCACTATGTGAATGCACCGCCTGAAAAGGCCCCTGTTGACGCAAATACCGATGAATCGCCCACATCCCTTTCCAATCTAGAATCGGGTTAACTTGGCGCACCATGGGAACTTCATGAATTTTGATCTGACCAACTAATTGCTCAATTCCCAAACGATAGCGATCTTCAATGCGATCTAACGAATGAATTAAATGCACCTCAAAACGTGGATCTTTAGCCAAAGCGGCTAACACATCCACTACATGCCGACCGGAACCACCCCCAGTAGATTCAATAATCTGAGCAATTTTAATGGGCGACATAATTTTGGAAATATAGTTTTGAGAATATTTAATAAAAATTGAACTTTTAAGCAGGCTCAATCAGCCTAGCCGGACTACCCACCATCACACCACCAGCCGGTACACTTTTGGTCACAACCGTACCAGCGCCAATACTAGCATCATCCCCGATCAAAATATCACCGATAATTATTGCGCTAGCGCCAATATTGCAATTATCCCCAATCGTCGGCACACAAGGATTATTATCTGCCCGCACTTTGCTTAGACTAGTCCCAATGGTAATGCCATGGCGCAACATACAATTCCGACCAATTCGCGCTTTATCATGAATCACAATTCCCTGACCATGAAAAATCACCAAACCACCTTCGATCTGCACGCGAGGCGGAATTTCGATGCCCAATAAAAATTCAAACAATATGCGATAGGGTAAAACTATCAATAACTTTGGCAAAACTCCCACCACAGGAATCCGACCCAATTGGGTTGCTGCCTGGGCAATCCGAAAACAAGTAACGATCGTTAGCCCCTTTAAATTGCGATTATTACCACCTCCAGTCTCTTGCACCCGCACCCGATTTTGCCGATAATCCGCAGCCAACAAATGTCTTAGACAACGCCAAATCTGAATGGGATTGCGACTTGGCCAGAGCAGCCTAGAAGGATTGGAAGTAGCATCGAACATAAAACTCTCTGAAATAGTACAACAGGCGAGAAACCGACAACTAGGGAGTTAGCGGCTCGATCGGTTACTGTGGTAAATTGCTGCTGTCCTGAATGCTTGTGGCGCTTTTTCCAATAACCAACGGCAAAACTTGATTGCGCACAATTGCCAACCCAGCTTCAGCATGGAGCATTTGAGCTGAAGTTAAAGGACGATATCGCCGAGAAACAAACCAGTCACTTTTGCCTAGGGCAGTTAAAGTGCTAATGATAAATAGTCTAAAGAGTTCCTTCCCCATCAGCAAGCTGAAGCGCCAAGGCTGCTGAAAATGGTGATCGTAAATAATATTGAATAGGCCAAGATACGTGGCCATCTGCTTTTTCAAGGAATAATTACCGACTTCTCGATAATATACCAAGGGCATTTCCATGTTGATGTATTTGCTATCTACAGAAGCTCGGCACCACAGCTCAGCATCTTCACAGCGGCGATAGACCCAGTCTTTGGAGTAAGGATGTGTGAGAAACCACTCGATCGAAGCGGCCACGGTGGGCTGTACTAAATTATGGCGGGCAGCATAGCCAAAGGCTTGAAATTGTTTACTAGGAGTAAAGCCAATTACCTGAGTTTGAGTATTGATCGAATAGGTCGCTGTGCCTACGATCGCTTCGTTACCATGCTTCAGTAACTCTGCATACTGAATTTCTACTCGCTGGGGATGCAGCACATCATCAGCATCCATCCGAATTAAGTAGGGCGTTTGAGCGGCAGCGATTACCTCGTTCATCCGAATACTGGCACCGACATTTTTGCCATCGCTGAAGACTCGCACTCGCGGATCGTCAATGCTCTGGGCAAATTCTAAGGAGCCATCGTTGGAACCATCGTCTACTAAAATAAATTCCCAATCGGTAAAAGTTTGAGCAAACACTGATTTAATAGCCAGTTCAAAATCTGCTCCCGGATTGTAGAAGGCCAAGCCCACTGTCACCTTTGGTATTTTAGGGTTCATAGAGAAAAATGCTGATCAAAAATAGCTCTTCTAAATCATAAGAATGTGGCGCTCCATAGCCCATCAGTCATGTAGCTGAATCCCAAGATAGAAATTGGGTTGTCTATTTGAGGGTGATGGCAATATTTCTGCTATTACTCCAGCATGGCCAGCGACTGGGCTGCTGCACCGATTAAACCTACCTGGGAATTAAGCACCACTGAGACTGGGATTTGGGCTACTAAACTACGCATCCGGCCTTTTTGTCCAAACGCCGTCATAAAAGTCCCGTCAGTCAAAAGCGGCAGATTCTTCGCCGCAATACCGCCAGCGATATATAAGCCACCCCGAGGCAAAAACTTCAAGGCTAAGTTCCCGGCCTCTGCACCATAGGCGCTGACAAACATCTGCATCGTTGCCCGTGCCAGAGCACTGGTGCCAGCTTGAGCTTCTTTGGCAATCAAGACCGCTGGATCAGTAAGATGTGCCCGATCGGACACCGTAGTCTGTTCCCACTGCTGCACCGCCTTGGCAATTTCTGGGATATCTGCCAATGGTGAGACCTGGATGGAAGGACGATCACCGTAGGTGCGAGCGGAGCTATCCCGCAGAAACCGATACATATTCACAATTCCCCGCCCAGATACCAACCGATCGTAAGAAACATGGTCTAGATCATCCTGCTCCATCAAATATTTCACCAGCTCAAACTCCAAAGGAGTCCGCGCCGCAAAATCGCTGTGCCCGCCTTCGCTGGCCAACACTTCATACTTTCCACAGGCTGGAATTAAGTATCCCTGACCCAAACCAGTCCCCGCTCCAATTACTGCCTGGGGAGCATCGACGACTACCTCACCAGCTTGCAGCACATGTAGCTCGTCGGGGCGCAAATGAGCCAAACCGTAGCCCACTGCGGCAAAATCGTTGATTAACTTTAAGTTAGGGATATTGAGAGATTTAATCAGTCGATCGGTCTCTAATTGCCAAGCCAAATTTTGCAGCTTCGCCACCCCATTCACCACTGGGCCAGCCACTGCAAAACAAGCCGCCGCTACTTCACCAGAGACATTCAACTCCGCCAAAAATTTCTGCACTACCGGCGCTAGATCAGGAAAATCTTGACTGGCATAGGTGCGCTCCCACTGATGACTACGCCAATCTTCAATCGGTGCAAGACGCAAGCGGATACTAGTCCCGCCAATATCTCCGGCTAACAATAACTTCAT
>JANOXZ010000333.1:0-5782 GCA_031418695.1 Synechococcales cyanobacterium VAR_35_metabat_10 | reverse complement strand
GCAATTTCTGCGCCGATTTCTTTGGTAATACTTTCTAACCGAAAAGCCGAATTTACCGTATCACCCAACGCCGTATAGTCTGGTTGACTGCTGCTGCCAGCGTTGCCCACCATTCCATAGCCCGTATTTATTCCTGCCCCTACCCGCAGCTCAAAAGGCAAGGGATAGCGTTTGCTTAAGGCTTTGGTCATGCGATCGATATCATTCAGAGCGTGCAAAATACCCAGCATTTCTTGCTTGGTCACAGTCTCGGAGTTGTGGAACCACAGTGCCATCACCGCATCACCAATATACTTATCTACCCAACTCCCATAGCGGCGAATAATATGTCCGGCATTGCGGAACCAGGTAGTCATCACTTCTGAGAGCAAATTTTCATCGGTCTGTCTGGCCAGCACTGTATAGTTGCGCATATCGACCACCATCACCGACATTAGCTTGCGCACATGCAGAATAGAAGTAACAGTGCCGTCCAGGGTCATTTCTTCGCCGCTGTTGACGGAAACCTCTTCGATTTGAGGTCGGAAAAACTTTAGCTCAGTCTGACCAAAAGTGACAGTGTCACCATCATGAATAATCAACGGTACGCTTACTCTGCGTCCATTTACAAAGGTGCCGTTGCTACTACCCATATCAATTAGATAGTAACCACTTTCAGTGCTTTGGAGCATGGCATGATTGCGCGAAATACAGCGATCTTTGATCACAATGTTGCTTTCTTCACCCCTACCAACCGTCCAGCACTTGCCTTCCACGAGGGCAAAGCGGCGAGTGCCAGAATCGGCTTGCAGCACTAAGTAGGCAGAGGGTCCTTGGTTCACAACAGAGGAGGCGAGGGGGAACTAGATAACTTGCAGTTGATAGATGAAGGGGGAATATTTTTGGAAGAGGCTGTCAAGAAAAAGATATATGTTTACATAGACTGTGTGCCGGATTGTGTAAAAGTGGCAACAATTAAAAACAAGCTATCCACAAAGATAGTCGTTAGTACCGCACCGCTGAAAGCATACCAGTGATTTTTCTTCTGACCTAAACAGATTATGCCCAAGCTTAATAGTAAACTCACCAATAGTACAGCCCAAGCTGTGCCTCTGGGGGTTTGAACCTGGCTGATCGCCGCTTGGAGTAAGGGCGCAACCAAATCTGGCTCGGCTACCATCACCTGTTGCCAATACTGCACCAAATCGACTGCGTATATATATAGGTCAGTAGCAGCAGTGCCCAATAATGAGCCTAAATAGAAAAGGCCACCGACTTTCCCTTTGCCCTGCCAACAGAGCCAGAGCACTACCGGCAGCCCGATCGACTCCACCGGTAAATGCACTGCTGGCAGCCATCGCCACCATCCCCAGTAAATAGCCCCAGCAAACCAGCTCCAGCTAAAGCCAAAGAGCAAATCTCCCCAGAGTTTAGTTTGGGGGCGCTGATACAAAAAATAGCTGAGTGCTACCCACAGCACAGTGAGTGCCAAACAGACACCGGGCATCTGTCGCACCAAAGGAGCTTCGATAAATACTGGTATTGATACCAATGCCGCTGCACCGCAAAATACCTGCCAATGACTTTCGCTGAGCGCCGCCAACCAGCCCTTTGCCAGATTGGGGTTAAAAGTGTTATTTAACAAAATGGTTTGTTAATTTTATTTACTGAATTTTAATTATTCTTTAAAGATATCACAAAAATCTCTGGAGGCTAAGCGCCGATAGGGAGTATAGAGCGTCCGGGTTTTCCTGTATGCTAGATGGCGATAATGTGAGGTTGATATGGAATATTTACAGGCGATTATCCTGGGCTTAGTCCAAGGTATCACTGAGTTTCTGCCGATTAGCAGTACTGCACACTTAATTATTTTTCGCGACGTGCTGGGCTGGGAAGAAGTGACCTGTAGTGCTGATGCAATCAAGGGATGTGTCCCTCACGCCGGTTGGAGCAAAGCAGCGATCGATGGAATTCAGCTCGGTAGCGTAGGTGCTGTTTTTGTGTACTTATGGAAAGATATTGTGCAAGTTGTGAAGGGTTCTTGGCAAGCATTGCAGGCTAGAGATTGGAACAGAGAAGAATGGAAAATTTTGGTAGGCATCGTCATTGGGACTTTTCCCGCGCTGTTGATTGGTCTAGCTGTAAAAATGAGTAAAATCTCCCTGGAAAGCTCCTTGGGTATTGGAGTGATGTCTATTATTATGGCCTTGCTGTTGGGTGCGGCTGAGCAGGTAGGCAAAAGAGAACGCGATTTTCGTAAGCTCAAAATTATGGATGGGGTGTTGGTCGGTGCCGCCCAGGCTCTAGCAATCTTACCTGGTGTTTCCCGTTCTGGCTCTACCATTACCGCATCACTGTTTCTAGGGCTAAAGCGGGAGACTGCGGCACGGTTTTCTTTTTTGTTGGGTTTACCTACTTTAACTTTAGTAACTTTAGTACAAACTAAGGATGTCTTAAAAGATAAGGCCATGATTATGCCGATGATCGTAGGAATCATTGCCACTTTCATTTTTTCTTACTTGTCCATGGCCTGGTTAATGAAGTTCTTACAAAGACAAAGCACCTGGGTATTTGTCTGGTATCGGTTGGCTTTTGGCTTAGCGATCTTGGGCGCGTTAGTATTTGGCAATGGCAAACTACCTAACCTTGGAGCATCATGAGCGAAGCGGCGATCAAACCAGCCGAAATTAGTGGCGTAGTTCCTGGCTCGATCGCCGAGGAAGTAGGTTTTAGTGCAGGTGATCGACTAGTAGCCATCAATGGTCAACCCTTAAGAGATTTGATTGACTATCGGTTTTTCTGTGCTGAAGAATTTCTCACCCTAGAGGTGTTAGACGATCGCAATCGCCCTCACAGCATTGAAATCGAAAAAGATTTTGATGAAGATCTGGGCTTGGAATTTGCCTCTGCTCTATTTGATGGCCTCATCCAGTGCAACAACCGCTGTCCTTTTTGCTTTATTGACCAACAGCCTCCTGGTAAACGGGCTTCGCTGTACTTAAAAGATGATGACTATCGCCTGAGCTTTTTGTATGGCAGCTATTTGACTCTGACCAACCTGAGCAGCCATGAATGGGAACGGATCGATCGGCTGCGTCTTTCACCCCTATTTGTCTCAGTTCATGCCACTAATCCCGAGGTGCGCCGCCGATTGTTGCAGAATGATCGAGCCGGAAAAATCTTAGAAAACTTGGCTTGGTTCCAAACACATCGTTTACAGATTCATGCCCAGGTAGTACTCTGTCCCGGCATCAATGATGGCGCAGAACTAGAGCGTACCATTCGCGACTTGGTGTCATTTCATCAAGGCGACATTCCCGCTGTCGCTTCAGTGGCCGTAGTGCCTGTCGGACTCACCAAATTTCGTCCGCCTAGTGAAGATCCTTTGGTGCCGGTGAGTATGGATGATGCGCGGCAGGTGATCAAGCAAATCGAAGCCCTCCAAGCTGAGTTTCGCCAAGCCTATCGCTCCACCTTCGTTTGGTTAGCTGATGAATGGTATCTGATTGCTCAGCAGGAACTACCCAGCAGCGAAAGTTACGAAGATTATCCCCAGCTTGGCAATGGCGTGGGTTCTATCCGGCGATTTATTGATGATTTTACTGCCGAGATTGCTGATTGTCAGCCACCAGCTCAAGCCGTAACTTATACTTGGGTAGTGGGTAATGCCGTTGCTCAGGCTTTCGAGCCGATCGTCGATCGACTGAATCAGTTTGCAGGCTTGCAAATCAATTTGGTGCCGATCGCCAGTGACTATTGGGGACAAACCATGACTGTGACTGGTCTGATCACTGGTCAAGATTTGGTAAAAAACCTCCAGAACTTGCCCCTAGGCGATGCAATATTGATCCCAACAGTAATGCTCAAACACGACGAGGCCAAATTTCTCGATGATATGACCCTAAAAGATTTGGAGCAAACTCTCGGAGTGCCAGCTTTACCCGTTGTGGACATTGCTGATTTTCTGGAGATAGTTGGCATATTGGCTAACTAGACCGATGACAAATGGGACTAAAAAATGCTAACTAATATCTAGGACGCTTATCTGGAAAAACAGCCTTCAATTCTTGCCAAGCCGATTGAAGCACTCAATGTGATTTGTGAATTAACATCAAAGAACCAACTATCAGCGATTATGTTTAAACCGTCTAAAACTCTTGGTGCAATAGTCCTTATGACTGCTTCCGTAGCGGCACCGGCCACCGCCCAAAGCAGCGCCCCAGCTCCAGTTAAAAACCCGAGCCAAGACCAAAATCTGCTCCAAACAAAACCTAGCGATGTACGGATTAAAAATAATCGCAGCCTAACTTTGCGTCAAGCCATAGAGCTGGCTGAAAAAAATAACAGTCAAATTGAAGCGGCCAAAAGACAAACAGATAGCAGTACAGCAGCAATTCGCAATGCTCAGGCTGCTGAATCTTTGCAAGTTGGGGCTACTGGTGCATTAAACAAAAACGGTTCCCCAGTAATTGCCAATAACGTCAACAACTTTTCGGCTGGTTCTAGCACTCCACTGACTGCCAATATTCAAGCTACCTATAATATTTCTTCATCTGGCCGAAATAGCAGCCGCGTGAGAGCTGCAGAAGGCCAGCTAAACGTTGATCGACTAGATGTCGATCGCATTTCTTATCAAGTCCGGGCTTCGTTAATTACAGCTTACTACGATCTACAACAGGCCGATGAGCAGCTCAAAATCAATGAAGCTGCCGTAAAGAATGCTGAACGCAGTTTGCGTGATGCCAAACTGCAAGAGCAAGCCGGATTAGGTACTAAATTTGATGTGATTCGAGCCGAAGTACAAAAAGCCTCTGCTCAACAAGATGTTGTCAGAGTCACCAGTCAGAGGCAAAATGCACGCAAGCAATTAGCCCAAATTTTGAATGCTACTGAAGATGTTGAATACACTTCGTCTGAAACAGTTGCCCCCCGTGGAGAGTGGAATATTAGCTTGGAAAACAGCATTGTGTTGGCCTTGGGTAATCGACCTGATCTGAAACAGGCTCTGCTGAGACGTGGAATTGCTGATCAACAAGCTAACGCCGCAGCGGCAGGGGATAAACCATCCATTGATTTGGTGGCTAGCTATGGCTTGAGAAAAGACTTCCAGCAATCTGCTGGCTTTGGTGATAATTACAGCGTTGGTGCTCAGGTAACTTGGAACTTTTTGGATGGTGGTGCGGCAAGTTCTGCCGTTGCCCAACAAAGAGCTGCCCAATCTGTTGCTGATAGCCAATACATAACCAGCCGAGACCAAATTCGTTTACAAGTCGAGCAATCTTACAATACCTTGCAGTCCGATCGGCTAAATATTGTTACTTCTACGGGTGGACTTAAGCAGGCTGAAGAAAGTCTGCGTTTGGCAAGACTGCGCTTTGCTGCCGGAGTGGGTACTCAAACCGATGTGATCAGTGCAGAAACCCAGTTAACTACTGCCAGAAGTAACCAGCTACAATCAGTGGTTGGTTATAATCGCTCTCTTTCAACCCTGCGCAATTCCGTATATGGCAATCGATTCTAGCTGCTAATTTGGTACTGAAACCTATCAGGGAAGATGATCGGCTTACGTGAGCAAGGTATTCGATCGTCTTCCCCCTTGGCAAACGAGCCAAAATTCTTGATAATTCTTAATATAAGTTAGCTGGAAAAATATGAGCACCATCACCTTTGCCAAAGAAAACAAGGAAGTCGTTATCGCCTTAGGTTCTAACCTGCGCGAGAAGGCTGTCCAAAATGGCATTGATATGTACACATTCAAGGGCAAGATGATGAACTGCGGCGGCTACGGCCAATGTGGTATGTG
>JANOXZ010000332.1:0-2023 GCA_031418695.1 Synechococcales cyanobacterium VAR_35_metabat_10 | reverse complement strand
AAATTCAATCAGGCTACTAGATTGGCCTTGGTTTGTCCTATCACCAGCAAGATTAAAGGTTTTGATCTTGAAGTCGCTTTGCCTGAAGGACTCAAGACTTCTGGAGTTGTTCTCTCATTTCAGCTTAAAACTATTGACTGGTTTGAGCGGCAGGTAAGATATATTGAATCCTTGCCCACCGACGCGATCGATGAGGTCATTTCTAAACTCTCTACTCTCCTGGAGCCTGATTGAATTAGCTGTTAACTTTGGTATATCGACTGCCACTCGCCGATGGTTGAACTTTGATATCGAAGGGTAATTGCGATGAATACTCTTCCAGCATGAGCGTGAATTTTCTGGCCGCTCGGGCGCTACCCAGTACTTTAATCAATTCCACTTCAGTAATGCACCCATATTTATCAATCTGGGTCAGTACCGGTAGATGTTGGTTATCGGCAAATGAGAGCGACCAGTGCGAAGAATTTTCAGGTTCAGCAATGACTATCTCATCGGGTATAAAATTGTTCTCTGGTAGTGGCTGTGGAGAATCATCTATCTCAGTTTCCCAGGTATAGACCACATCTTGTTCCTTTTCTGGTGCTTCAGAAGGCAACCACACAGCTTGTTTATCCGCTAATTCAGAATCGCGTGAGTTTACCGTTCGTGTAGTGTCTCCGTGGAAGAATCGCCCTGCATTACCTTTTCTGACCGGAAACAGCTTCAGAAAGCTCTGGAAGGCTCTAACTTGCTCAGAACCGAGTTGAGATAGTCCCACCACGATCGAATACCGTAAATTTCCAGCAGCGTCCTTGTACTTGAAATATCCATCATCTGCTTCAGGTATTTTATGCAGTACTGAATCTTTGATAACCTGTGATAGCGCACTACCACCAGAAACATCAAGGCTTTTCCACGTTGCACTGCTGGTAATCCTGGCAAAGTATTGAACCTTGGTGCTTGAAGGTAGAACCCCCGCAGCGATTTGATTCAGTATGATGCCACAACTTTTCCCACCTGGTGGTAATACCTGCCACCAGCAGACTTCTATCGGTCGCAGAATCGATCTGACGCGCTCTTCCGTGAAAAAGTCCAGTAATACATCCACCTTCAAGCCACAAATGAGGGTGTCTACTCCTGTTTTGAGGGCATCAGCCATTGAGTTGTCTATCTCCCACGGCAACGGCCTTTCCTGAAGCTCATGAGTAACTAGCGGCTGATCGTGGACTTTGTAGAGAGTTTGAATCGATCGAACTATCAAAGCATCATCAAAATCACCAGAATCAGGTACTAGGTGAAGCATAGGTTTGTGGACTGTATGGCCTTGGACGATGCTTCTAGCCATTTATCAATCTTGATTTTGGCAAAAGAGGATGCCGTTTTGGTCAATTCGGTATAGGAAATATGGTCATGCTGAATCTTGATCATGAGCTGGGGATCAATGAGTAGTGGTGGTAAGGAGATACATTTAAGCTTTCCTTCCTGAAAATGTTTTGTCAGTCTTTCTGAAGGTAAGAAATTATCCCATTTTGGTACTGCCGTCCTAATACCTTTGTTCAAAACTAGTACATGTTTGATATTTGGGTAAGTGTCTATGAAGTCTGCCAAAAGAGACATTGATTCGTCACTACCATCTGTCAGCCACCAGTTGACCAAGCGAAAAGGCAGCTTGCCCTTGGCCATTTGTTGGTCAATGTCATTTTGGTCAAGCCAAAACCGAATTCCCCTATCGACATTCGCCGGAAGAGAACAAATGGTATCGATCGAGGGGTCAGCCGTGATTATTTCCAATAGTCGATCGCCTAAATAAGCCTGTGTAGGATCTTCCGTCAGACTGATCTGCTCCAGAGACAACAGCTCAGTGATCGCTTCATGCGTAGTTTTTTCAGCGACTTTATCTTTATTTTGAGCATCTTTTTTGGGTTCAATTTCTATTGCTGCTGCTGCTGCACGGGCGAAGAAATCAGCTTCACTAGACTGTTCTGACTGAGCTGAGTTGCTTCCTCCCCAAGCATCTACTATATTTTTGGCATATACCCGAGCG
>JANOXZ010000331.1:0-8834 GCA_031418695.1 Synechococcales cyanobacterium VAR_35_metabat_10 | reverse complement strand
GAGCTATTACGAAAAATCTATCCAGGACTTGGTGAAAAACGCCAATATTCCCGGCTTTCGCAAAGGCAAAGTGCCTCGCCAAATTATTTTGCAGCGTTTTGGAGCCGATCGAATCAAAGCGATGGCCGCCGAAGACCTGATGCAAAAATCGATGCCTGCTGCGGTTAAACAAGAAGCTATTCCGGCGATCGGCAATTATCAGATCACTTCTAACTTCGATGAAATAGTCGATAACTTCAGCACCGAAAAGCCTTTGGTGTTTAAAGGCAGTGTGGATGTCATGCCCGAAGTGAAAGTTGGTGACTATACCAAACCTGCTGTCACCGCTGAAGAAACCAAAGTAGTCGAAAATGCTGTGGCGGATTTCTTACTAGAACGCCAGAAAGAAAAAGCAACCTTAGTACCAGTAGAAGGCCGGGGTGCCCAAATTGATGACGTAGCCGTAGTAGACTACAGCGCAAAACGTTTAGACGGCGACGATGTAGAAGGTGCCACGGCTAACGATGCCGAGTTTGAAATGTCTCATGGCAAGTTCATCGCCGACTTAGTAGATGGCATGGTGGGCATGAAAATTGACGAAACCAAAGAAATTTTGGTGCGTTTCCCCGCCGATTATGCTCGCCAAGACTTGGCCGATGCCCAAATCAACTTTACTGTTACGGTCAAGGGCTTAAAGATTCCTGAGTTACCTGCTTTGGATGACGATTTTGCCAAAGAAATCAGCCAAGAAGAGACCATGGAAGCTCTTAAAACCATGTTGCTCGACAACTTTACAAAAGAAGCTGCTGATAAAACTCAAGCCAGCATCGATGCGGCATTAGCCGATTCGGTAATCGAAATCACCGAACTAGATCCTCCAGAAAGCCTGATTGAGCAAGAAACCATCAGCATTCTGGAAACCATGGCCAATCAGTTTAGCCAATATGGCATGGACGTGAGCAAGCTCTTCACTAAGGAATCCATTCCTAAAATGAAAGAAAACTGCCGTCTCGATGCTCTCAAAAATCTGAAAAGATCTTTGGGCATTGCCAAAATTGCCGAATTTGAAAAGATCACTGTGGAAACCAGCGAAGTCCAAGCCCGCGCCTTTACTATTCGCCAACAGTTAAAGGACAAAGTCGATGAAGATCGCCTCAAAGCCTTTGTAGAAAACGACTTGATCAACGAAAAGGTCATGAAGTTCTTGCAAGATCGCGCTGAAGTAACTTTGGTGCCAGCAGGTTCCTTGGCTAAAGAAGATGAAGATTTGGCGATTGATGAAGATGGAACCATCGAAACCACTGCCACTACGGTTGCTGAGTAAGTAGGTAGTATGCTGTAATTGACCTGTATTTGATCAACTTTGTTGGTTAATACGGTCAACCAGCTACTTTTTTCGGATCTCTGCCCGACCAAGTTTGCGTGGTTAAGGTATAACGGTAAAGAACGTCTTTGTTTTCTCTATAAAAGTCGCCCCAATGTTCACATCCCAAACTCCTAACTACCCTGACAGCACGCGCTCTACTCCAGATGTCTTCTTCGGCAATATGGTAGTGCCGATGGTCTTGGAACAGTCTGGCACCGGAGAACGCGCTTTTGATTTGTATTCCCGATTACTCCGTGAGCGCATCATCTTTTTGGGTGACAAAGTAGATGACACGATCGCCGATTCATTGATTGCCCAAATGTTATTTTTGGAAGCAGAAGATCCCGAAAAAGACATTAATCTTTATATAAATTCTCCTGGTGGCTCTGTGACAGCAGGCATGGGCATTTATGACACTATGCAACAAGTTAGGCCGGATGTGGCTACTATTTGTTATGGTTTAGCTGCCAGCATGGGAGCCTTTTTACTCGCGGCTGGTGCCAAAGGTAAAAGAATGTCATTACCTAGCTCGCGGATTATGATTCATCAGCCTCTGGGTGGTGCTCAGGGACAGGCGGTCGATATTGCTATTCAAGCCCAAGAAATTCTCTACCATAAAGATAATCTGAACGGTATTTTGGCCAAGCATACTGGTCAACCAATCGAGAAAATCGCGGCTGATACAGAGCGCGATCGATATATGTCTGCCACCGAATCGGTAGAGTATGGATTGATTGATCGAGTAATTACGAAAATGCCCGCTCAATAAGCTTTGGTTTTCTCTCAGTTTTTGACTCTACTACTTTGCCACCCGAGATAATGTTATGCCTAATAATAAATCCGCATTCGACGCACATCTCAAATGCTCCTTCTGTGGCAAATCTCAGGAGAAAGTGCGGAAGCTGATTGCTGGACCAGGGGTATATATTTGTGATGAATGCGTAGAGTTGTGTAATGAGATCTTGGATGAAGAGCTAATGGAAACCGGCATGGCTCCAGCTCCCAGCCGTCAAGAGCCCCGCAAAAAGAAAGAAACCCAGCCCTTGATACTCAGTCAAATACCCAAGCCCAGAGAATTAAAGCAGTATTTAGATGACCATGTAATTGGCCAAGACGATGCTAAAAAGGTGCTGTCGGTATCGGTTTATAACCACTACAAACGCCTGAGCTATGCCCAGACCAAGAGTGCTGAGATTAATAACCCCAAAAGCAAAATAGATCCAACTATTGAACTACAAAAATCCAATATTTTATTGGTAGGCCCAACGGGTTGCGGTAAAACAATGTTGGCTCAGACTCTAGCCAAAGTCTTACAAGTCCCCTTTGCAGTCGCCGATGCCACTACACTTACTGAAGCTGGCTATGTGGGCGAAGATGTAGAAAACATCTTGCTCCGACTACTCCAGGTAGCCGACATGGATGTAGAAGAAGCCCAGCGTGGCATTATTTACATTGATGAAATAGATAAAATTGCCCGCAAAAGTGAAAATCCTTCGATCACCCGCGATGTTTCAGGAGAAGGTGTACAGCAGGCATTACTGAAAATGCTGGAAGGGACGATCGCCAATGTACCACCTCAAGGTGGTCGCAAGCACCCTTACCAAGACTGCATTCAGATTGATACCAGCAATATCATGTTTATCTGCGGTGGCGCGTTTGTAGGGTTAGAAAAAATTGTTGAACAGCGCTTAGGCAAAAAATCGATGGGCTTTATCCAGCCTGATGAAAAAGGTCTTTCTAGAGAACAGCGCAATGCTAATTTGTTAAAGCAGGCTGAACCAGAAGATTTAGTGAGGTTTGGACTAATTCCGGAGTTTATTGGTCGGGTGCCAGTAACAACAATCTTAGAGCCATTAGACGAAGACGCTCTATTCGCTATTCTGACTGAGCCACGCAATGCCTTGGTGCGCCAGTATGAGCAGTTAATGAAGATGGACAATGTGAATCTGGACTTTAAACCAGATGCTATTAGAGCGATCGCCCGTGAAGCCTACCGTCGCAAAACCGGTGCCCGTGCCCTCCGGGGTATCGTAGAAGAATTGATGCTAGACATGATGTACGAGCTGCCATCGCGCAAGGATGTGACCCGCTGTACAATTACTGCCGAAATGGTTGAGAAGAGATCGACTGCTGAGCTACTAACCTTGCCTGTGCGCAAACCCGAGTCAGCTTAGAGAAGTCCGACTTCTTTTACATGCTTCATTTGAGCAAATTAGCCATCAACAGAAGTCGGACTTCTGTATTAAAGAGATCGATCGTATTCAGCCATAATCTCCGGCAAATAATCATAACCATCCACCCCAATCACTGGTATTAACTGACTGCGCACAGCACCCAACACCACCTCCAAATCTTGGCCACCACAGAGAATTCTCAACAAACCCGCCGACTGTCGCCATTCTCGCGCCTCAATTTGGTGCAACTGATACATCCCCAAAGCCGCATAGACCATCGCCGCCGGATCTTGCTCTCCATAATGAGCTTCCGCCAAATAGGCCATATTCATCCCTTGCAAATACAAATCCCCGATCGACTGCGCCGTTTTAATCCCCTGAATCAAATACTCCACCGCCTTCGGCCATTGCTGCATCGCCAAATAAGCCCGCCCCAAGCTATGAGCGCACAGCGCCAAACTCTGTAAATCTTCCAAAGACTTCGCCAGAGACATTCCCCGCTCCAAATAGCCAATATTTTGCTCGTAGACCTCCGGCTCCATCTCATCCCGACTCTGCGCCGCCAACACCTCCCCAAAACCATAGTTAGTCAAAGCATTGGCTTCCCCCTGCCGATCGCCGTTTTGCCGCGCCAACACTAACGCCCGCTGACTATAGCCGATCGACTTTTCATAGTCTTGCTGTTGCAAATAAATGCGGCTAAGGTGATTTAAGTTAGCAATTTCACAGGGTCGATCGGCAGCAGCGTTGGCAATTTCTAGCGCTTCAGTATATAGTTCGATCGCCCGCTGGGTATTCCCTAAAACTCCTTGAGAATAGCCTAAGACCGTAATAATTCGGCCTTTTTCTTGGGTGCCAGTCACCTGTTTCAAAGGCTGATCAAAATAGGTCAAAGTCTTATGGAAACTCTCGCCATTGAGAGTAGCAAAGATGCCACCGTATAACGGGAAGTCCGATCGCTGGGTGGCAGCCCGCAGAATTTGTAGTGTAATTTGAAAACAAGCTTGGCTCAGAGTCGGATAATTGTTCACCTTGTTCGCCAAATCGCACCATAAACTGGCAAAGGTCAACAAAGTACTAAAAGACATCCGTTTGCCCCAGCTCAGATCATAAGGCTGTTGATCAAACCAGCGCACTAAGCCTATTTGGATTCCTTGAAGGACAATTGCTAGCTCTACCCAGGTTTCGGTATTAGGATTGACTGCAAAGGCATCCGGGATCGGTTCTTGACGGGCGATCGCACTTAATAGCAACGAAATTACCGGACTGTTTGATCGATCTGCCCAGGTCATCCAAGGACCTTGACTAGATTCCTCCATAAAGCCAGTTTGCTGACCGGAGCTGTATAACCAACTCAACAAATGAGGTTCCAGGTTAATCAGTACCGCTAAGCCTTTTTTGAGACCGGTGGCCACAGCATTCAGTTGCTCTGGGTTAGAGACACTTTCGGGCTGCTGACGTTGCAAATCTTTGATGACTTGCTGTAATTGTTCAGCATTTAATGGTTTAGGTTGATTGCGATCGATCGCCTGAAACAATACTCCCAATCGATCGGCTGGCGCTGTTTCCATCAGGTTGTTGACCAACCGATTCACTGTTTCACTGGCCTGCCGTTCTTGTTGCCACTCGACCAGAACCTTGCCAATCATTTCTAGCGATCGCACTTTATGCCCTAATTTGGCTTGCTTAACTTCGCTGGTTTCACTGACAATCTGTGCTTGAGTCGAGGTAATTTGCTCTTGCAGACAGCCTTCTAAGACCTCACTACTGCCTGGTAAAACCCGTTCCGAGAGAATCCGCTGAATATATCCCTTGGAGACAATTACTTTGCCGCCCAGAATACTAGCTAAGAGTTCATCGATAATAGTTGTATATCGTTCGCGTAGAGAAACTGGTTCAGTCATTTGAACTCCTTACAAGACTTTTAAGATCAATGGGTCAACGATTGCAATTTAGCCTACTTTAGGAATTCCTCGGGTGCTGAGCACATCGCTGATTGATGCGGCATAGCTGGGAATGCCAAAAGTGCGGGGGTTGACGATCGGGTCGTGTTTAAAGTGGCGATTTTGCAGACAGAAATAATCCCAAGGAGCCATCTCAATTTTAAAGAGTTTGATAATTATATTGATCATGCCGATCGAAATAGGCACTTGAAAAATTACTGGCTTACCTAAATACTCACAAATTTCTTGAATACCTTTATCTACATGGACTAGTTCATTACCCATCACCACCTTCCGATCATACTTGGCAGATTCTTCTGGATGATCAATTAAATAACGCACTACCTCGGCAATATCTTTGCCATGTATAAAGTGAAAACTACCATCAGCCTTAATCCAACGCATTAACCCGGCATACTTGGTCACCAAATGCAGATCTGCCGATAAAAAGGAATAGGGCTTGTTCTCATCGCCACCTAGTACCAATGTGGGAAAGACCGTGGTGATTCGATCGGCCACTGCCGATTCATGAAGCGACGAAAAGCAGCGGTGCTTAGACTGAATATATTCGGTGCCAATGCTGCCTGCTTCTGGCAATAACTCGTTTTTGCTATTCAGAATGCTTTCGGTAGCAAAGTAAATTACCTGTTTGCAAACCTGCGGATCTAGCAAATTCAACAACTCATGGGTTTTGGTATAATTTACCGCCAAGGCACTAGAGCCACCCCAACCTGCCGCTGTCAGCACCGGCACATCAATGGTTTTGAGCAAATCGGCCAGTTCGCCAATTTCGTTCATATCACCCTTCACCACGTTGACCCCTGGCCGCACGCTGGTATCTACCTTCAACTTGACTGGATCACGAACAAGTAAAAATAGCTCATGGTCGGTGTTATTAATCAGGGTCTCACTGACATAATGACCCACACAACCGCTCGCCCCAGTGACAAAAATCCGCATAACTTCCCAAATCAACAGCTCTAACATTGTACGATCTGCCAGGAGCTTAGGTGGTTTCCCTTAAATAAAATACCGGCTATTTTAAAAGTTTAGTTGGCTGAGCGGAGTCGATAGCGTAGCGTCGCCTTTCGGCGATAGCCAACGGCAATGGTACACTCATTCCTGGGAATCACCTTAGGCAAAATTCACATTTTGGCGGCGAGGATTCTCTTAAGTTTTTTGGTGATCGCCAAAGTCAATGTTTTAACCAACCAAAAATATCTCCAATAGTTAATGATAGACCAACAGCAAATTCTGGCATAGACAATTGGCTGTTATTGCCATCTAATATGGCAAACTGGCTACTTGCTTCACCAATAAAAATAGATTCATCTTCAGGATTAATCAACCAACCCATTTGTGATCCATAATCTAGACAATGTCTAATGTTTTTTAAGACCTTGGTAGCACTCTGGCCGGGAGAAAGAATCTCAATTGTCCAGTCTGGATAAATGTCAAAAGTATTAGCGACTCTACCATTGGGTAAGCGAGGAACTCGATTGTTTTGAAATACGGCCACATCTGGTACTATTGATCTTCCTCCAAAAGTACAGCGCAGCTCAGGAAAAGCTTGAGCAATGCCTGTATTACCAAGGATAGCGGTAATAATTAGTAGTAATTCTCGTTGCAGTAAGCTGTGTTGTCCTTGTGGCATAGGCTTTTGAATAACTTGACCGCTAATATATTCACTGGCAGGTTTGGTTTCTGGCAGTTGCAGAAATTCATGGAGGCTAATTTCCTTGGCTTCGGTTTGCAGCATTATTTTTAATTTGCAAAGTATAAGTATTCTTATAGCGTTTTCTAAGAATTTTAAGAGCGTCGTCAGAGAAAGAGGATCAAATTCTCTTTCTCTGAGTAAGTTTGCTATGTCAAAGCTATTAGCTCCGATCGAGATAAATTCAACAGCAACCTTGTATACTCCTGGATATCTAATTTCATCAGCTTAGGCACTATTGCGGTTAACTCTTCATCAATTTCACCAAACCTCACTAACAAAATAGCTTCGATCCCCTTTTTGGTGGCTGCGGCTTCACCTTCAGCCCTGGTTTCACGAAAAGCTCTAGGCTCTTTTAGTTCTAGTCCTAACATGGTCAGTACCTCGTCTCTGGTGAGTTCAGAAAATTTGTAAATTATGGCTGTGATCACTAAGTCTAGTATTGCAGATCCTTCGCTGGATGTCTCTGGGGAAGTGACCTCTTCTACAGAAAATCGCTGCAACATTTCTTGGGCTTTTGCCAGCATTTCATCGCTGGGCAAAATGGTTAAGGCCATTAGGGCTAGACCCCAGGGGAGGTTTTCGATTTCGCCTAGTTCATCCAGATAAATGCGGGTGATGCGACCGCTGGTTAGGAATTCTTGCACAAGTTCTAGACGTTCTTGTTCGATGTCGCGGCTGGGATAAATTACTACGGCTCGCCAATCTTTGAAGATATCTCTGTCTCGATAGGCAAAAATGCCAATTTCGGCCAGCAGGCGCTCATAGAGCAAGTTATCTCTGGCTTGCTGGACTTCGCCGAAGTAGACGTTGCCTTCGGGGGTGGGTGGCAAGAATACGCCGTCGGCTCGGAAGGCGGTTTCTTTGACTTCGACGGAATCGAATCGGTAGTCTGCGGCTTGGGGTGGGAAGTTGGCTAGGAGTTCAAAGAGCAGGGTGGGAGAACGTTTGAACAGTTGGTAGAATATTGTGTCCTGCTTCATTGGAGAGCTTTTAAAGTATTTATATACTATATGCTTTTTTGGGCATGGATGATCGATCGAATTACGAACAAGACTGATTAAGCTGGGGGTGTATAAACAACGCGAAAGCCTAATTGGCTGTTAGTAAAATTGGCTGGCCTACTGCTACGAGTGGCAGAACGACAATGAAAAGGGATTTGGCTATAAGAACCTCCCCGAATGAGCCTTTTAGAATTATTGTTGTTTTCAATAATCCAAGAACTTCCATCGACTGGTGCTTCTTGATAATTATCATGCCAAGTATCCTCGCACCACTCAGCAACATTGCCATGCATATCGAATACCCCAAAAGCATTCGGTGGAAAAGTAGTTACAACGGTTGTCTTTTGTCTGTAGACTCCCTTTGGTGCTTTTCTATAGATATAGTCTCCATAATAATTTGCTACATCAGTTGTGATTGTATTACCAAAAGCAAAAGGGGTGGTACTTCCAGCTTTACAAGCGTATTCCCACTGGCTTTCACTGGGTAAACTATAGATTCCGCTAGTTTGCTGAGAAAGTTTTGTGCAAAATTCTTTAGCATCATGCCAAGAGACGTTCTCTACGGGCAATTCAGATCCTTTGAATTCAGAAGGATTTATGTTCATAATCTCTTGATATTGAGCTTGAGTCACTTCTGTTTGTCCTATATAGAAA
>JANOXZ010000330.1:0-1765 GCA_031418695.1 Synechococcales cyanobacterium VAR_35_metabat_10 | reverse complement strand
CCCAGGTGTCGTAGTTCTCCTGAGTTTCGACGATCATGTTAGTGACCATCGAACCATGGTAGCCACCACAAAGCTCGGCACAGCGAATTGGGTAGGTGCCAACTTTGTTGGATGTGAAGCGCAGTTGAGTGATTTCGCCAGGAATGGTGTCTTGCTTCAGGCGCAGTTGGGGAATCCATAAAGCATGGATTACATCATTGGCCTTGAGGGTAAGCTTAACTTCTTGGTTCACCGGTACATGCAGTTCACCAGCGGTGATGTTAGTGTTGGGGTAATTAAAGATCCAGGCATATTGCAAGCCAGTGACATTTACATTCACGGCTGCTTCTTTACCTTGGGTGGCAGGAGAAGCACCAATACCGCTGGCAGTCATTCCCTCTAAACTTTTCATATCCATTCCAGGCATTTCGGCGGCCATAGCCGAATTTTTGCCGCCGTGCATGGCGTGCATGTCGTTAGCCGCCGAGGGATCGAAGCCGCCCATTTCGCCATAAATCTCGAAGCTATATATAGAGATCCAGAGGACGATCGCAGCGGGGATCGCTGTCCAGAAAATCTCTAGGGGCACATTGCCTTCGATCGCTGGTCCATCGGTGGTATCACCTTTTTTGCGGCGAAACATAATGGCCGAGTAGACAATGACACCTTGCACAATGATGAACAGACCAGTAGCGATCGCCATCATGGCATTAAAAAGGGCATCGACGTGGGTGGCTTCGACCGAAGCGGCCACCGGCATCAGACCGTTGTTGTAGCCGTACCAAAGGCTTACTACGGTAAGCAGGATTCCGGCAACCAGGGTCAGAATTGAATTTGGAATACTTGTCATGTTTTATAGATACCGTATCGATCAGCTTGAAGAGTTCGCGAATCCAAGGCACAGCAAATAAACACATGATCGAATGTCAGTAACACACTAACTCATGTAAACAGAATGCAATGTTTCCGGCATTACTGCTAATTTACCGCAGACTTTTGGAAAACTCCCCATCTGTTAACAATCTTCAGAATTATTTAACTATCGATCGCTTTTGCGCGGACTAGTTGTTTCGATTTGTTAAGAGTTGAATTTACCCCCCGCGATCCCCAAGTGGGAGTGCTAGCTTGTAATAACTTGCGACCGAATAAAATCCTTGACTAGTTTTGTTCTGTACAATTTGGGGCATTCTTGTTAAAAGATTCCGTTGATTCTTTTCACTATTCCTACAGAGAGATACGGTGAAATCTGTAAAAACGAAAGTCGCTTGCAAAATCCCTGCAAAGGTAAAAATATTGTAGAAGGCCGATATGTCAGATTCCACTTTTACGCCTAATAGTCAGTCTCTGACTGCATCTTTGCCAGTTAATTCTGCTAACAAAATCTATCAATTAGTCTGGAAAATTGCGATCGCCACTTGGCTACTAATGGCTGTGGGCAGTGCTACCAGAGTGATGAATGCTGGTCTAGCTTGCCCCGATTGGCCACTCTGCTATGGTCAGGCGGTGCCCCTCCAACAAATGAACTTACAAGTTTTCTTGGAATGGTTTCACCGTCTGGATGCTGGCCTGATTCTGTTGAGTACTGTGGCACTCTGTGGTCGATCGTGGTGGAGCCGCAAGTCTTTACCAGTTTGGCTGCCAGTAATGTCTACGGTGGCACTGTTGCTGATTTTAGCCCAGGCGGCACTGGGTGCTTTTACGGTCACTGAGCTGCTGCGATTTGATATTGTTACGGCTCATCTGGGAACTGCGTTATTGTTTTTCTCGGTGCTGTTAGTAATTGGCA
>JANOXZ010000329.1:0-8080 GCA_031418695.1 Synechococcales cyanobacterium VAR_35_metabat_10 | reverse complement strand
ATGAGAATCATGGTGATCGATTAAAGTTGATGGCAGTGCAAAGTATTATGAGGCAATGGTCGTAAATCCCAGCATAGCCTTCAGAGTCAAGACAATCAGCGCCACCAACCCCACCAACATACCAATGAGTGCCGTGGCGGTGATCCTATTGTTGAGCAAAGGCTTCAGCCAACTAAAGGTCGAAATGAAAATTCCTAGAATTACCGAAACAAAGTAACTCTGATAGCGGAGGACGTTGCCAAAAAAATCATCAAACATGGCGGCGGATAAAAAATTTTGTAAAATCCTCTGGATCATAACATCGCTAAGCTGCGACCATCTAGAGGATCTAGTCTGGGAGAAACAAATGAAGCCAAAGTTTGCCACCGAGCTGGCTTGGCAGCAAGCCGAGCTACTCATGCAGCCCGCCTATATTCGGCTAGTAGACCAAATTCGTCGCCAAACCGAAGAAAACGAAGATATCCCAGTGAGCTATATCGAAGTCACTGAGCCATATCCCAGCAATCTACTGTGTTTGACCAAAGATGACCAAGAGCTGCGGGTAGATATTTGGGAGCTGTGTTTCCAGGTCTGCTTCACCAACTTTGACGAAATCCGCCAGCACCCGGAGCAAGCCGCCCAAATTGATGAGCATCTGTTTGACCCAGATAGCGCCGAGGTCGACTGGACAAAGTTAGACAACAAGGCTCAAGCCGCCGTGGCACAAGTTTTTGCTAGATTTAAGCTGTTGCTGCGTTAGCAATCGATCCAGTTCTGTAAAAATCTTAACTATTTATTAATGTCTAACTCTCACCCCACTTCTGTTCAACTGCAAGTCAATGGTGAAACCCGTGATTGCCCAGCCCAAACCAGCTTGCCAGCTTTTTTGGCATCGATCGATCTCAACCCCCAACTGATAGCTGTCGAGTACAACGGCGAAATTTTGCAGCGTCCCCTGTGGCCACAAACCATTATCCAGCAAGATGATCGGCTAGAAATAGTCACCATTGTTGGGGGAGGTTAAGGTGGCGGTTATTTCGCCATCAAAATTCATAGGAAAAATAATAGAACCGAGCTAGATTAAAGAGATAAAACAACAGATAGCAACCCTGGAGCGCGTAGCAATGGTTCCAACTTTCAAGAAAATCGCCGGGACAATCAAGTCCGCCCTGAAGCCTCTCTTTAAACCATTGGTCGCAATGGCTTTGGCTTTGGTTCTAGTATTTGGCCTGCAAAACCATGATGCCTTCGCTGCCCGCAGCGGTGGCCGCATGGGTGGTGGCTCCTTCCGCGCTCCTAGTCGCAGCTATCGGACTCCCGCGCGCACTAATGGCGGTGCAATGTATGGTGGTGGTTACGGTTATGGAGGCGGCTTCGGCTTGCCCTTCATGTATGGTCTAGGCTTCGGTGGCGGCGGCGGGATGTTTTCGCTGTTAATCACGCTGGCGATCGCTGGTTTTCTTTTCCGCACTTTCCAAAACACTTTTGGCAGCGATGCTGGTTCTGAAGAGAATCCTGGTATTTCGGTCGCCAAGGTACAGGTTGGTTTGATGGCACAGGCCAGAAACTTACAGTTAGACCTCGATCGGATTGCTTTCAATGCTGATACTAATACTGAATCTGGTCGGGCAAAAGTCTTGCAAGAAGTCAGTTTGACTTTATTGCGCCATCCAGAGTACTGGGTTTATGGCTCGGTTTCTACCGATACGCCTAAGCTGAGCGGTGCTGAAGCAGTGTTTAACCGTTTGACCATGGCTGAACGCAGTAAGTTTGCTGAAGAGACTCTTTCTAACATCAATGGTCAGGTCAAGCAGCCTAAGCTAGCTGGTGCTGATCAGGGTGGTACTCTGACTCCCCAGAGTCCGGCGGAGCTGTTGGCGATGAATGCTGATGCTGAATATGTAGTGGTTACTTTGTTGGTGGCAACTACAGCGAAGCTTCAGTTACCCAAGATCAATGGTGAGAATGATATGAAGCAGGCTCTGCAACAAATTGGTAGCTTAGCTGCCAGTGGTTTGCTGGCGATCGAGGTGGTCTGGACTCCTCAAGCTGATGGTGACTGTCTCACTTCTGATGACATTATGGCTTCTTATCCTGATATGAAGCTGGTCTAGGCTGTGAATTATTAATTGTCTAAACTGTGGTGATTAATATGATTAGGTGATGGACTGTGATTTGTTTTTGGTGAAATCATAGTCTTGCTAGCAATACGATCAATTCTAGTTTAGACATCAAAAAAAACTCCCGGTCATTGACTGGGAGTTTTTGATTTTTTGTAGCAACTTGGTGGAGTACTTGGTTAGATGTTGTGATCATGCTCCACAGTTACGACGACATTTCCTCTTTTCCGCCCAGTGTCCACATATCTATGGGCTTCGGCGATTTGTGCCAAGGGATATCTTCGGTCTATGACCGGTTGGAATGCTCCGATCTCGGCTAGATTAGCGAGGGTACGCAAATCTTCGACGCGCTCGGCTACTGGCCCAGCGATGACTCGTTTGTTGCTGGTCATGGCCACCCAGGGACTTTGTAGCATGTCTGGCAGACCTGCCAAAACCATCAGCAATCGTCCTTTTTCTTTGAGGGCGACTTTGCTGCGGGAGAAGGGTGCATTTCCCACTGTGTCTACAATAATGTCGTAGGTTTCACTATTTTTTGTGAAGTCTTCTGTGGTGTAATCAATTACCCGATCGGCTCCCAAAGATTTTACTAGTTCTACATTCGCAGTGCTACAGACCCCTGTTACTTCTGCTCCAAAGTGCTTGGCCAACTGCACTGCCGCTGTGCCTACGCATCCCGAAGCACCATTAATGAGTACTTTGTCGCCACTTTGAAGTTTGCCTCTGCGGAAAAAATCTAACATGGTGGTGCCGCCAAAAGACAATGCAGCAGCTTCGTCATAGGTCAGATTGACCGGTTTTAGTGCCACTTTGCCATCTGCGGATATACATTTATATTCGGCATGACAAGCCATCTTGGCACCATCAAAGGCAAAAACTCGATCGCCGACTTTGAAGTTATTAACGTCTTTGCCGATGGCTACAATTTCCCCGGCAAGTTCTATGCCCAGAATGGGTTGCCTGGGTTTGAAAACTCCAAAGACCAAGCGGGAGATGATCCCAAAGCCGATCGGCACATTCAGACTCCGCACTCTCCAGTCCCCTGATGTTACTGTTGTTGCATGTATTTTGATGAGGACTTCGTTGTCTTTGGGGGTGGGCGTTGTTACTTCTTGAAGTCGCAGAACATCTGGTGATCCGTATTGTGTATATACAATTGCTTTCATGACCATCCTCCATGATTAATTATTATCTGAGCAGTGGGTGTGCTTTTTTATGGTCAATCGGCTCGAAGACATCTGTGTGCTATTTTACGATCGATCGCGAACACGCTCCGATCGGATAGCTGGCTGTAAATAGCTATTGAACTGTTCCAAAAATGTATTCACTTTTGGGAATGTAGTTTAAATGCTCATTCAGCCGATCGTGCTGCACTGAAACAAATTGCTCAACGGATGCATCGCGATAGCTTCGCTTGCGCCAAAGGCGATCGAGCAATGTGCCATCTAAATCGAAAATAACTGACTTCATCATTTTCCGCATCACCATCGATAAACTTGAAACCACTATCCAATCAACAAAGATAACTATGATAATTATCGTGTTAGATAGTATTGAACCTGACTTATCTATACCAACTTGCAGAAACACAGTATTCATACAAAGCCTTGTTACAGTTCCGTTTTCTGACAATTTCAGAATGAATTTTTGAATAGCCAAGAATTCTCATGGAATCAGAAAGCAAGGCTGCTGTATCAACCATGTTACCGAAAAAAGTTGAATTACCAACAATGTAATGAAGTTCAGCCCCATCTTCTAAAATTGATCTGATTGAACTCAAATGCAAGTGCATATCATGGAAGTATTTCAAAACGTAAATCGATAAAAGATTTGAATTCTTTCCGTCAGACATCCTTATGTTTTTTACAGTTGAGAAAATGTTTTCTGGTAAATCTTTTTCTTGTATTGTCCAAGAATTGAGCCGACTTGTTGCAATTCCCCAAGTTCCACCAACAGCTAACCAATCTAGTTCACCTGCCTCTTTAGCTTCATGTATGAATTTTGTCCAATACATATATGGACGAAGTTCACGAATATAACTAATTCGATTTGGATATGGCGGCGAAGTTATCACTTTATTTATCTTGACACTGTCCGAACTAATTATATTTCGAGAATCTACTTCCAGTACTTTAGCACGGCCAATAACGCTCTTCTCGGCAGTTCTCAATATAAAATCAAGTATGTCTAAAAAAAGCTTTTCAATATACTCAATTTCATGATGAATTACCGTTTCGCCAAATGACATAGAAATATGATTAAAAGCTGCTGATGAAGTTTCAATTGCTAAGCGACAGAAAGTAATCCAAACGATACTATATCCATTATTCTCTTCAGGTTCTCCGAATTTGTCAACTAGAGTGGTTCGTAAGGATGCAAGAACTTTTAGCGTATAGCTCGACCACCACCGCTCGATGTTGAATATTGGTGGTACCCAGTTGTCTTGATCTACCTGGCTTTTATATTCTTTCAAAGCCTGACACACTTTTTCACGAATATCTAGGAGACAGTCTTCAGTATAATTTCGATATTTAGCATTTCCCAGCCAAATTAGAAATGGGTTGATATCAAATGAATATGCTTGATTCCCTCGTTCAGCAGCAACAAGCCCTGTTGTAGCTGTACCAGAAAAGGGATCGAGAATAATCGCTTCCATATCAGACGAAGATAACAGGTTTTCAACAAGCTTTACTCCATATGCAGGCGTAAGTCGTAGCCATCCGTGTCGTCCAAGACTACGATTAGCCTTGAAGGTATAGTCCGATCGTTGTTGAACGGTAGATCTCATCATTCCGCCCTGAGTAAAATTTCTAAGGTGCTGTAAACTTCGCTTTTGATTACATCAGAATTCCGATGGAAGAAGTCCGCCAAGTCATATCCCAAGACTTCCTTAGAAAAAGCAAATAGCGAAATTTGACTATTACCTGATGTTGTGCCAATGATTATTCCTCCACGACTATTTCGGTAGCGCAGCACTAAATCTGCATCAATCTGAGAGGAAAAAATTGCAAAGACTGGCAGGTATCCGTTTGCCCAAGCAACAGCAATATTATCTATGTCAGCATTCTGCCTCTTGCTGTCTTTACTTTTATATCCTTGCCGGACTTCAAAGACAGCTCCGTTCGAGGGTGTAGGGACACTGAGAGAAATGCTATAGTCTACTATCCACTGAGTAACTTTTGCTCTAACCTCAATATTCCGAATTTCACTCAGTTCCAGCCGTGCATCCAATGACAAAGTTTTATTCTTGTCGTTTTTGGTCTTTGTAGTGTAAGACCACAGAGCGTATTTTGGATCTTCGTACTGTGTCTGGTCAATTATTATCTGCCTGAATAGATTTTCACAGCCTTTGCCAATCTGTCGGTAAACTGAAGTCATTCCCCCAGCAGCCTTGTGAGCTGCATACATCAAGTCTGAGTCAAGACCAATCCATGAATAAAATGGATCTGCTCCATACATTGACAGGAAGCGCTCCAGATCTAGCCCTTCTTCTCTATTACCTAAACCGAATTTGGGCTTATATCGTCTGCATACCTTTATAGGATCTAGAAATTTCTTGAGGTAAAGGCTCTCATTGGTCACGGCAGATATTACATTTTTTACTTGAACTAGCAAAGTATAGCGTGGTATGGCATAAACTTTGCCCTATACATTTTGGCAATAATCTCTAAGTCTGCTGTATCAGCTTGCCTTGGCCAAGGAACGAACAGATAAAACTTCATCAGAGCGCAGAGCCTCTACAACGGAGATTGGAACGGCGATCGTGGTAAGAGATTCACCAATGGCATTAAAAACTTCCAGCACACAACCTTCTTCTCCACCACTTGGATGAGGAACAAAATCAACCAACATGGCAATGTCGCCAACTCTCAGATCATGCTCTGGTAAGTCACGAGTTAATGCAACTTCTTGATACAGCTCTACCTTCATGTTATTGCTCCTAATTGGGTTTGAGGGTCACAAACTGAAATTCACCATCTATTAGATCTTAGATATCCGACAGGATAGATATGTTTTCGTTTACCCACCAAGCCTGGATGTCATCTACTGTAGCAAATGTGGGATGTACGTTAGCAAATTCACCTTGTGATTTCTGAAACATCAATTCTTTTGATATCCATGTAGATAGTATTGAATCTGACTTGCCGGAGATAACAATAAATGCCTCGTCAAACTTGGAGGATAGTACACGGAAAAATGAAAACATAGAATCCGCAATAGGAAAACTATCACGGCATAAGAGATGCACCTGATCGCCGTTTTGTCTTATTCTCTGAGCGACTGGCTTAACAATATCTATTTGTGATGGTTCACATACAATGCAAATATTCGTCATTTCTTGGTAATGAAGTTGAGCAGCTTCATGGTACTGTTAAACGAATGCAGACGACATAGAGCTATCACTAAGATTTTTAAACTGATCGCTGTAATGGGCTTGTTATGCAACGTGATTTAGGTAGAACATTGAAGCGCTAATTCCTCGACTTCTCTAATCTGATCCCAATCAATCACTATAACCCAAATTTTCTCCTCTTCCGAAAACTCAACAATCCCATCAACCTCTAAATCCTCGCTATACAGTGTCAGTGACTGACCATTTCTTAACCCATCTCGTTGATGTGCCAAGTCCTCGATACTACCAATGCAGTTCAAACGCAAACGACCTTGTTCATCAGCATTATGAAAATCAACGAACACTCTGGGTAAACTCATATCACTTCAACAGGAACAAATGCTTCACATTCTACTGAAATTTTCGTGATGCCGCTTGGATGCGTCCCTTTTACACGCTACTAGAGTATCTTTTGGATCGCCAGATTAATTTAAGCTGGTGTGCAACAGGTTTGTTAGACTGCTGTAACTAAGAGCCTACTGTCCACGCCCTGGTTTACAATCGACAAAACCCAGAGCTTCTGTATCAAGAAAACTAGCGATCGCCATTTCAACAACTGCTTCGATCGGGTAGTCGATTTCAGCCGCGCGATCGATTAAGGCTGTGCGAATCCGTTCGGGTAATCTTAAGAGAATGACTTCTGCATCGGAGAGCGAGAGTTGTTCGTGAAGTTGGGTTTGCATGACTTTACATCTCTCCTGGAATTTGAACGTTTTATAGTGGTTCGGAGTTATTCATCAATTTGAAGGTGGGAAAGCTATTTGTATCTCGAATGACGGTCATTGTATCACCCAGAGTTAAGTAGATGAAATGCTTTTATACAGTTGATCGTCATGATCTCTGAGTGAATTTGTTGTTTAACGATAAGCCTCACCAGCGTGAGCAAACTTAAACCAATATAATTACTATTGCTGAATGTCCGGTGCTGGCGTTGGTTATACAAATTCGGTTTAAGAATCGCTATCACCTATCCTATTTTGTGGCCTCATCATGCTTTAATAATGCTTGTGAAGCTCGCTTTTGCATCACTGAAATGTATTTATCGTCTTCTGGATTGCCTTGCATTTTCAGTGCCTGTAAATCTGCAAATACCGATGATGCTGAATCAAAAGAGACGAAGAAACTGATTCTGCGATCAATTAGAGTCCCCACCAAATAATCATAGCGTGGATCATCTTCATTGTAGTCAATGGCGTATTCCCCCCAGCAATCATTGAGAATCGGGTCTGCTACTGCATATATTCCTATCAGGGCACTAGTACCAAAATCAACATCTGGTGAGGGTAGAAAGTGCTGAATACGATTTCTTAATGCCCCGAGTTTATTGAACTCTTCTAGATTCGGGAACGACATTCCTGTCGTCGCCGAATAAAGAT
Source organism: Synechococcales cyanobacterium VAR_35_metabat_10 (assembly GCA_031418695.1). Lineage (GTDB taxonomy): Bacteria > Cyanobacteriota > Cyanobacteriia > Cyanobacteriales > Chamaesiphonaceae > JAAFHZ01. The sequence goes on along the minus strand of JANOXZ010000329.1, from coordinate 212 downwards.
AAGGGAGATCATGGTAGTCTATAGTTCTTGAATTTAAAAGGTCTTCTAAGTCAGGAGCATGTAGCTTCTTCGGAGGATGCTTGAGCGCCAAAACCGTGACTGCTGATGACGGAACGCATGTGATCGAACGAGCGCTCGGTCTTTCCATTACTTGCGAAGTGATCTTGAAGGAACGGCGATTGAAGCTTTCGCGGTTCCATGAAGCCAACGAT